>JBBSAN010000208.1:0-9657 GCA_038252265.1 Chloroflexia bacterium | reverse complement strand
TCTGGCCGCATGTGCTGCTGAGCACGCCGCAGGACCTGCGCCTGCCCCTGCGCTGGATTGGCATCCTCCACGGGCGCATCGCCGCCGACCTGGCCGCCACCGGCGGGGTCCACGACGCGGCGGATGTGGTGAAGTTGCTGCTGGTGGGGGCGAATGTCACGATGATGGCCTCCGCGTTGCTGCGGCACGGGATAGAATACCTGCACTTGGTCGAGCAGCGCTTGCTACACTGGATGGAAGATCACGAGTACGAGTCGGTGCAGCAGCTCCAGGGCAGCCTGAGCCAGCGCCACGCGCCCGACCCCGGCGCGTTCGAGCGGGCACAGTACTTGCGCGCCCTGCGCAGCTACCGGCCCCGCCCGGTGACCACCTGATCGGGCCAACCCGAACATAAGCACAAACGCAGCAGGCAAAACCGATCCGGGGTTTTGCCTGCTGCGTTTCTGTGCCCGGTGGGGGATGGGGCGTTTAGGACCGGGGCGCGGGGGCGAGGGGTAGGGGCCGGGCGAAGCGATAGCCGGTGCCGCGCTCGGTCAGAATGTAGTGCGGGTGCTCGTGATCGTCGCCCAGCTTGCGCCGCAGGCGGCTGATATAGGTCTTGAGGTAGTCGGTCTCGCTGCGATACTCGTCACCCCAGACCTTTGCCAGCAGAGTGTCGAAGGTCAGCACCCGCCCGGCGTTGCGCACCAGCAAATAGAGCAGGTTGTATTCGGTGGCGGTCAGCTTCACCTCCCGCCCGGCGATCTGGACTTCGCGGCTGTCGAAGTTGACCGCCAGGGCACCGCTGACGAACGCGGGCCGGGCGCTGACCGGAGTGATGCCTTCAATGCGCCGCAGCACGGCCTTGATCCGGGCGAACAGTTCCAGATGGCTGAACGGCTTGGTCAGATAGTCATCCGCCCCCAGTTCCAGCCCCTTGACCTTGTCCAGTTCCTCGCCCCGCGCCGTCAGCAGGATCACCGGCGCGTCCGAGAATTCCCGGAGCCGCCGCAACATCTCCCAGCCGTTTACGTGCGGCATATTGACATCCAACAGGGTCAGGTCGGGTGTCTCCGCCCCGAACACCTCCAGCCCCCGCTCGCCGTCCGGGGCGCTAATCACCTGGACATCGTTCCACTGTAGCTCCAGCCCAATGGTGATCGCCTCCACAATGCTGCGGTCATCGTCCACGATCAGAATCTTCATGCTGCATCTGCTCCATCTCATTTGACCGGCGGCGGGGCCATTCGGTTCCAACGGTGCCGCGTGGGCAGCCCTGGTGAGGGCTGCCCGCTTGCTGTCTCTGGCGCGGTAGCCCCGCCGCCGCCCACCCCGTCCAGACACCAAAGAGCAGGCCCAGAGAGGAACGCCACTCTCGGGCCTGCTTGGGTTTCCTCAGCTTGTGTGAGGATGAACCGACTAAGTTGGGTACCTACCATTGGCCTCTGTCCGTTGTGACGGGTGTTACCCGATGGGCTGGGGGGCCGGATTGAAGATGGGCTGCGGCGGCGGTGCCTGGTGCAGCACCTTCGTGGTAATCAGTTTGCGCAGGGCGGGCAGTACGAACGTGTCCAACCCGTAGAAGCTCACACCCAGCCCGCCGAACAATAGGGCCACTTGCAGCGCTAGCATGTAGCCGTTGGCACTGGTGCTGCCCGCCAGGAAGAAGCTCAGGTTCATGACCGCGCCCCAGAAGGCGGCCCACTTGGTGAACAGGCCCACCAGCAAGGCGACCCCGACCAGCACTTCCCCGTAGGCGACCATGTAGCTGAAGATCCGCTCGTTGGGGAGGGCGACGCTGTTGATGAAATCGCCGTACCAGCCGAAGACGGTGGGATGCGCGCCGGACGTTTTGGTCAGCGCCCCGGCCAGGAAGCCGTGGATGCCGGTCGGCACTTTGTCGCCGACCCAGGCCGCGCTCTGTACTTTCTCCAGGCCTGCGGTGATCCACTCATACGCGAGCAGCAGCCGCAACGCCAGCCAGAAGATCCCCGTCACCCGCCGATCCTTCATCATTTGAGTCATGCCGTTCATCGAAATGCCCCTTCCTTTCGTTTACCCTCGGAAATTAGAAAATGTAATGTAATAAATTAAGTACTTCCCGACGGCCCGTTTCCTTTTCTGTTGGCCGTTCGTATGTGTTTATTATCGCGGGCCCAGGTGACGAGACGGGTTGCAGTAGGTAAAAAAACAGTGTACATCGGCAAGAACCGGGTGGAAAATCCGCAGCCCTGGCTACAGGGCTGGTCGCCGCGGTGGCTCCGTTGCGCGCACCAGCAGGACCGGCTGCGTGGCGTGTTGCACCACCTGTAACGCCACACTGCCGAGCCAGAGTTGTTGGAACCCCCCCCGCCCGTGCGTCGCCATCACAATCAAACTCGCATGTACCTCCGTGGCGACGCTGACGATGACCGCATCTGGTTCCCCGAAGCCGCTGTGGATCTGCACGGTCAGCCCGCTGGCACGCAAGGGCCGGGCGATGTCCTCCAAATAGCTGATCCGCCGATCGGCGTCTCGATCATACAGACCGTCTTCGCCGGTGATGTGGGCCAGCGACTCGCCGGTGACCGGTAGCGCGCTCACCAGATCCAGCGTCGCCCCACTCGCAGCGGCCAGCGTTTGCGCCTGTGGTAACACCTGCTCGGCCAGCTCCGAGCCGTCCAACGGCATCACAATGTGGTGCCAGGGCGCAATCGGCTCCAGCAGGTGCCCCGGCGCGCCTTCCGCCGGGGAGGGGGGGCGCACCAACAGCAGGGGCGTGCTGGCGGTGCGCAGCACTTGCTCGGCGACGCTGCCGTACAGCCAGCGGGCGACCCCGCTCCGCCCATGCGTCGCCATGGCGATCCAACGGATGCTGGGCCGCTGGGCCGCGTAATCCACGATGGTCGCAGCGGGGTTGCCCGGTAGGGCCTCGATCTGCACCGGCAGGGACTCCGCGTGTGCCTCCCCGCTTTCCAGGTTGGGCACGCGCTGGGCAATGTGGTCCAGGTAATGGCGAGCCACGTTCAGGGCGGCGGGCAGGCCATTCCAGGTCAGCCCCAGGGGCGGTAGGGTGGGGAAGAGTGTATCCATCGTGTGGGGTGGGGGGACGACCTGTAGCAGCGTGATCGTCCCGCCGGTGAGCCGGGCCAGGCGCACGGCAGCGGGCAGGATCGCCTCCGCGCTCGTTGATCCATCCAGCGGCACCAAAACCTGGGGTCGCATAATCGTGGGTCCTCTCTTGACTCAAGTGGCGTACCGACGGTCCCGCCGTCATTACGCCCGCCAGAGTACAGGCCGCGTCATGCTGGCGGTCCCCTCGCGCCGTGGCTGCTACGTCCTGATCCCCTGACTGTATGTGCTATGTGTAAGAACTAGCGGGCGTGGATGGATCTATTCCACGCCCGCTGGGTGGCCCACGCGGATTATTACTTGACCAGAGCTTCAGCGGTCTGGTGGCCTCCGAACGGGGCGACGAGGCACGTGGCATCGATCAGGGCACCGCCCTCAGCAGCACTCCCCAACGATATACCACGATAGAGGGACCGAACCCTCGTTAGTATGGTAGCATAGCCGGGTACGTGGTGCGCGTAAACACAGGTGTACGTTTGGTAGAAATTGCAACCGCCAGGGGGTTGGTCGCTCACGACCGGGCGCAGGGGGCCCTTCGCCAGGGATCGGCCCGCAGATATTCACCTGTTTGTTACCTGCATACACCGGGCCTGTCACCGGCGGAACGTATTCTGCGATCAGGTTAGTATGCTGCCAATGTCTACTGTTATGAGAGAAAGAGAATTCCGCCATGAACAAGACAGCAGGCACTGTGCTTTCGGTCGCCGTTGCACTACTGATGCTTCTTAGCATCCCGATCTATGAATTAGTTTCATTCATCCGCACGCGTCGCCACCAGTCGGTTGGTCTCCATTGAGCAGGGCCACGTACCGAACAGCAAACCAGGGCTGCCCCTAAAATCATCACATGATTCTAGGGGCGGCCCTGTTTGTTATGGTTACTGGCGTGAGATCATCACCCTATCTCCTTGTTCCCTCCCTTGTCTCTAGCCGCTTGCTCTACGCTACGCGCCGATCAGTTGGGTGGTGCCGGGGGTTCCGGTGACGACCGCGCTTTCGGAGAGGCTGCGGAGCATCAACACGGTCAGCGCGGACAGTCCAAGAGTGAAGACGGGAAAGATCACCGCCTCGACGGGCGACACGGTGACCCCGGCCAGCATCTGGCCGATCACCATGGCGGTAATGGCCGCGCCCAGGCTGAAGCCTTTGACCAGCACAATGGCCGCCAGCAGATAGCCGAGCGCGACCCGCCGGAGCAACAGCACGGCGGCCAGGATCGCCGCCGGGACGATGATGCCCAGGTCCATAGTCTGGATCACCAGGGTCGTCATATTCGCCAGGCCCACCGGCGGGGTTCCGGCGACCAGCCCCGGTACGATGCGCCCCAGCCACATCAACGTGAGCATCACGCCGATGAACAGCAGGAAGCCCGCGATGGCCCGTCGGGGGAGTTTCTCCGCGAAGTGGGCGGGCAGCGCGGCGATATCGATCGCCAGCACGGCCAGGATGAACGCGAACAGGCTCGACGAGAAGAGCGCCACATAGACCAGGAACAGCTCGTTGTAGGCGGTCAGCATCGCCATGCTGGTGTAGGTGTAGAGGAAGTAGCCGAGGGTGCCGGCGAGCAGCACCTGGCCCCGCAGTGTCCCTTTCACGACCAGAACCATCGCCACGATCAGCAGCGGGATGCCGATACACAACGTCACCACGTCCTGAGCGATCTCCTGCGCGGCGGTCCCGACCGCATCGAACCGGTATAACCCGTGGCCCCAGATCTCGACCGTCTCGCCCCGTATCGTCGTGATCGTGTATTGATTGCCGCCTTGCTGCCACAGGACCCCTGCGCCCGCGGCGATCAGCGCCAGGACGGCGATCAGCCCGGACAGCACCAGCAGTGCTTTGTGCGTTTTCATGACCCGATCTCCCTTACGCCGGTCGGCAGCCGTCCTGCCGGGCGCGCCGCTTACGCCCTCGCTGCCGCCGCGCCGGCGGTATGCACCGGTGCTAATGCTGCGGCGATTTCTTGCGCCCAGCCCCGGATCGCGGTCCAATCCCGGAAGTCGCCCGCCGGGGCCTGCACGACTTTCGCCGCGAGGCGCTCACCGAGGCCCAGTTCCGTAGGGTCCAGGCTGCCCACGAACACCCGATGGTCGCGCACGATTGCCCCATCCAGCGCGGAGGCGAGGTGCTGGAGGTCGGCGGGGGGCTGCGGATCGTCGGCCCCCAGTGGGCCACTGCTGAACAGCCAGATCGGCAGGCGGGCCAGCGTCACCAGATGTCGCTGGGCGAACTGCCGGGCCTCGGGCAGCCAGCTCCCCATGTAGATCGCGCTGCCAAAGACGACCGCGTCATATTCGGCCAGATCGCGCACCGCGTTCACGCCGTACACGTCGGTCTCGATCGCGGCGGCGCGCAACTCTTCTGCGATGGCCTCGGCGATCTCACGGGTGCTGCCGTGCTTACTCGCCACGGTAACAAGGACTTTCATGCTGATTGCTCCTTCTTTTGTATAAACGGAATCACCAGATCCCCGACCCCTGGGCACAGACCACCCCTATTGGCGACCCACCCAGCGGGCAGATTACGCCTCTTATAGCATAGCAAACAAAAGTGGATAGGGGGGTATAACGCGGTTAAAGTTGGGTAACAATGGGCGGGCCGGTTCGCGCCCGCGGCCCCGGCCCGGCTTAGCCCGGCGGGGCGGCCCACGGCCCGAACGGGTACACCGGCGCAGGGGACCACCTACCCCCGCCGCTGCATCAGCCGCTCTTTGATGACCTCCACCAGCAGCAGGTAGGTGACCGTGGCTCCGGCGAGGAACAGGAAAAAGCCCAGGGGCAGCGGCACAAACCCGAGCGGCCCGGCCAGGGGGGTAAAGGGCAGGATCAGGCCGAGGGCCACCACCAGCAGGGTGGTGACGACCAGCGGGCGGCTGGGGCGACTGCGCCAGGGGGGACCGGCGGTGCGAATGACGAACAGCACCAGCGTTTGTGTCGCCAGCGATTCCACGAACCAGCCCGTATGAAAGAGTGCGCCCCCGGCCTGGAAGACGGTGAGCAGCACAAAGAAGGTCAAGAAGTCGTAGAGCGAACTGATCGGGCCGATGACCACCATGAAGTCGCGGATGAGGCGGATGTCCCACTGGCGCGGCTGGCGCATGAAGCTGGGGTCGACATGGTCGGTGGGGATGGTCACCTGCGCCAGATCGTAGAGGAAGTTGTTGAGCAAAATCTGGGTGGGCAGCATGGGCAGGAAAGGCAGGAAGAGGAAGGCTGCTGCCATGCTGAACATATTGCCGAAGTTAGAGCTGGTGCCCATCAAGAGGTACTTCATGACGTTGCCGAACGCCTTGCGCCCCTCCAGGATGCCGTTGTGCAGCACTGCCAGGCCCGGCTCCAGCAGGATAATGTCGGCGGCGTCTTTCGCCACGTCCACGCCGCTCGCCACCGAAATGCCCACATCGGCGGCGTGGAGCGAGGGGGCGTCGTTGATCCCGTCGCCCATGTAGCCGACGACATGGCTGCGGGCCTTGAGTGCCAGGATGATGCGGTTCTTCTGCGCGGGCGAGACCCGGGCGAAGAGGGTCGTTTGCTCGGCCACTGCGGCCAGCGCCGGATCGGTCATGCGGTCCAGGTCGTCGCCCAGCACCGGGCGGCCCACGTCCAGCCCCGCTTCCTGGCAGATGTGTTCGGCTACCCGTTCGTTATCGCCAGTCAGGATCTTAACCTGCACGCCGTCGGCGCGCAGCGCGGCGAGGGATGCGGCGGCGTCGGGCAGGAGCGGGTCGGCAAAGGTCAGGAAGCCGTCCAGCGTCAGCCCCGCCTCGTCCGCCGGGTGGTAGCGCGGCTGGTCGGGCACCGGGCAACTGGCAACCGCCAGCACGCGGTAGCCCTGTGCGCTTAACTCCTCGTAGACTTGCTGGCACCCGGCCTGTGCCGCCGGATCGAAGGGGTGGGACTGTCCCGCCTGCTCGTAGGCCGTGCAACAGGTCAGGATGCTTTCAGGCGCGCCCTTGGCGATCAGCAGGCGGGTGCCGTCGCCCAACCCCACGACCACCGCCGCCCGCCGTCGTTCAAAGTCAAAGGGAATCTCCGCGATTTTGCGGTAGCTGTGGACATCGGGATGGTCGTGGCGCAGGATCGCCATGTCGAGCGGGTTGGCGTTGGCCCGCGCCAGGATGGCCGTATCAACCGGGTTGGGCACCCCCGTCGTGTAGAGGCTATTGAGGTAGGCCAGCAGCAACGCCCGTTCCGACACCCCGCCCTGCGGGTCCAGATGGGCGGCCAGGTCCATGCTGCCGCTGGTCAGGGTGCCCGTCTTGTCGCTGCACAGTACGTCGATGCTGCCGAGGTTCTGGATGGCCGCCAGGTTCTTGACAATGACCTGGCGGCGGGCCATATGCACGGCACCCTGGGTGAGGGTGACGGCGGTGATCATCGGCAGGAACTCGGGGGTCAGACCCACCGCCAGCGCCACGGCGAAGAGCAGCGATTCCAGCGCGGGCCGGTGGAACGCCGCGCTGACCAGGAAAATGAAGAGCACCAGTGCCATCACGGTCCACAGGATCAGCCGGGCGAACTGGCCCATGCCGCGCTCGAAGGCCGTTTCGGGCGCTTTGGTCGCCAGGCGGGTGGCGATGTCGCCAAAGGTGGTCGCCCCGCCCGTGGCCGTGACCCGCGCGGTGGCCGTGCCGCTCACCACCGAGGTGCCCAGGAAGACCATATTCAGGGCGGCGGAGTCCGGGGAGCCGTCCGTCCCGCCGGTCGCCTCTTTCGCCACGGGTAACGACTCGCCGGTCAGCGCCGCCTGCTGGACGTGCAGGTCTTGCGCCTCGACCAGCCGGGCGTCGGCGGGCACCAGATCGCCCGCGCCCAGCCGGATGAGGTCACCAAGCACCACTTGGGCGCGGGGCAGCTCGCCCCACTGCCCGTCGCGTTGCACCGTCGCCGTGGGCGCGACGGCGGCGCGCAGGCGGTCGGCGGACTGCTGCGAGCGATAGGTTTGGACGAAGTTGACGGCAAAGCCCAGCACCACCATCGCCACGATGATGCCCGCGTTGAGGGTTTCACCGACGAAGGCCGAGACCCCCGCCGCCGCCAGCAGAATGACCGACAGCGGGTTGATGAAGGCCCCCGCCATCTGCACGATCAGCGGGCGCTGGCGGGTCGCGACCGGCTCGTTCGGCCCGCCCCTCGCCAGCCGCCGCGCCGCCTCGACCCCGGTCAGCCCGGTCGCGCTCGCCGGGGGTGGCGCGACCGGGCTATCCTGCGGCCCAGGGACCGCTGGGAGGGGGGCCGAACGGGGCGGGGCACCCGTCGGGGGGCGGGGGGTCACCGTCCTGTGTTGTTACTATGGACGGTCTCTCGTAGCGACTCCGGCTCGGGCTGCCGCGACGCCGGGGGCACGAGCAGGACGGGGCGCTGGGCCATCTGCACAACATCCCAGGCGACGCTGCCGAGCCGGATCCGCTGCCACCCGCCGCGCCCATGGGTAGACATGACGATCAGGTCTGCCGCGACCCGGTCCCCGACATCCATAATCGTGGCGGCAGCCGGGGTGGGGCCGAGGTAGATCTGGACAGGTAAGCCTGCCGCTTCCACCTGTTGCCGGGCGGCCTCCAGGTAGCTCAAGCGGTGATCCCCGGCCAGGGTTTGCTGGTCGGCGCGCCAGGGTGCCCCGTCGATCAGCCCAGGGACGGCGGTCACGAGGATGATGGTGGCCCCGGTCGCCGCCGCCAGCGGTTGCGCTTCCTCCAGGGCGCGGGCGGCCAGCTCCGAGCCGTCGAGCGGGACGACGATCGTCTGGTAGGGGCGCGCCGGGGGGGCGATCAGCGATTCTTGTGTCTCCAGGGGCCGGATCAGCAGGAGGGGTTTGGGCGCGCTGTGCAGCACGGTTTCGGCCACGCTGCCCAGCACCAGCCGCCGCAGGCCGGTCCGCCCGTGGGTCGCCAGCGCAATCGCCTGGACCCCCAGGTGCCGGGCGGCATAGGTCACAATGACGGTGGCCGGGTCGCCTTCGATCACCTCGGTCTGCACGGCCAGCCCTTCGGCCCGGACCCGCCGGGCTATTTCGCTCAGGGCTTCGTCGGCCCAGCCCAGTTCGGACTCCCAGGTCTCATACGCTTCGGTGAAGGGCGGGATCGCCCCGGCCAGCGGATCGGCGACCCACGGCGGCGGGATGGCCCGCAGCAAGATCAGGCCACTGCCGGTGGCCCGGGCCAGGCGTTCGGCGTGCGGCAGGATCGCCTCGGCCACCTTCGAGCCGTCCAACGGTACCAGAATCTGTCGTTCCATCGGTCTGCTCCTTTCTGCGCTCTGACCGGGTGCTTAGGCCAGGACCACCGCGGGGGGCGGGGCGGTCGAGACCGCCTGCTCCGCCAGTTGCTCCTCGATGACCCGGCCCAGGCGGGCGATGCCCTCATTGATCTGCTCCGGCCCACAGTACGAGAAGTTGAGCCGCATGGTGTTAGCCCCGCCGCCGCACGGGTAGAAGGCCGACCCCGGTACGAAGGCCACCTTGTGTTGCAGGGCCACCTTGAGTAGCTGGCTCGCATCCATGCCTTCGGGCAGGGTGACCCAGAGGAACAGCCCGCCTTCGGGGTGGGTCCAATGCACTCCCGCCGGGAAGT
>JBBSAN010000207.1:0-9680 GCA_038252265.1 Chloroflexia bacterium | reverse complement strand
TGATCGGGCAGTTGCCGGGTGAAGGGGAGCATGGTAAAGTTCATGGCAGCACCTTTCTGTGGGGGATAGGGTACGAGATACCGCTATCGTACCGCAGAAAGGTGCTGTTTGCGAGGTCTACGGACTTTGCATCAGCCGTGCGCGCCCCCCCCACTCGCTGGCGTGGACGATCTGGGGGCCTTCCGCGCCCCCGGTGGCTTGCCGGGCCAGGCGCAAATGCTCCTGCATGGCCGGTATCTTGTGCGCGTCCATCTCATGTTCGATGGCGGTGGCGAGGCGCTCCACATGCCCGCCCAGTACCGCCCGGTGCTGGGCGCTGGGGGTCACGGCGGCCATCTGGGCAATCGTGTCCAGCAGGCGGCCACTGATCGTCGGGTCGGCGGCCCCAAAGAACCGCAGTTGATCAAAGGCCAGGTCGGCAAAATCCTGAAAGGCCATCTCGCGGGCCAGCACCCGCAATTTGCCTGTCGCGTCGGTGCGGTTCAGGGCCGGGAATTGGCGGGTTGCCAGGGTGATCAGGATCACCCCCAGGTAATCAATGCAGTTCACGGCGGTGGTCGGGTCGTTGACTGCGGGTGAGATCGCCTTCAGGCCGATATCCACGATCTGGCGGATGCCGAAGGCGATATCTTGCTGCATCGTGCGCGTGTTGCCCAGGGCAAAGGCATCGTTGATCTGCGCTTGCAAGGCGGCGCTATGCTTCGCGGCGGGCTGGATATAGGCTAGCGGCGTTCCGGCGATGATAAAATCCCCTACCACCCGCTCCACCCGCAACGTAATGTCGGCCCGGGTCATCAGACTGAGCAATTGATCGTAATCAACAAACTCCATATAGCCCGATTTATCGGCCAGGATCGGGGCTTCGTTGCCGCTGATCGCGGTGGCAGGGGCGGCCCGATCCAGGCTGTCGTTCCACTCTTTGGGGTAGAGGTGGCAGATCTGCTGCACCGTTTCCTGGGCGACCGTGGCGATGATGCTGGAGACCTGGATGCTGTGGGAAATGCGGTCGATGAAATAGATCAGCATTGCCAGGCTGATCATCGCCAGCACCACCCCGCCGGTGACAGCGGTGCCGGGCACAAACTGATCATCTTGCAGCCCCCGCACCGAACGCAGGACCAGCAGGCAGTAGGTAAAAGTGGCAATAAAAAACCCCAGGATCACCTGATTGCTGCGGTCACGCATGAACCCGCGCAACACGCGGGGCGCGAACTGGGTGGAGGCCAGCACCAGGGCGACAATGACAATCGAGTAGGTGGTGCCCGCCACGGTGATCATCGAACTGGCGATGGTCGAGAGAACGGCGCGGGCACTCTCTGGCCCGCCCTGAAAGGCCCAGGGCAATTGCCCCTGGCTGTTGACCCCGCGTCGATCCAGTTCGATCAAGCTGAAGGCGAGGATGCTGACGAGCGTCGTGATCACCACCGGCAGAATCCAGAGGTTGGAGCGTACTCGCTCGCTGATTTTGGCAAGACGCGCTTTCATGGCGGCTCCTCCGAGAGGGGATTATCCATCACTGCTACAGACTCTACAACGTGCGGTGCCACCCATCTATGATACGGCGTGTTGGGTGGCACCTTCCCTGGCGAATATGGTATGCTACACGGGCCGCGCATCCACAGCGGTCGGCTGTCCGTTGTATTATCAGACCTATTGCTAGCGCCAGATGTGCTGATCTGTTGGACAGTGCAACGTACATGACCAGAGCCAGGGGAGACCAATGCCGAAAACATTCCGTTTATTGTTGATCATCATCCTGTTACCGCTCATGGGGTTGGTGCCCGCCATGCAGCCCCAGGCGGCCAGCGCGGCCACGCCCTACAGCTTTGCCGATAGCGCCTTCGACCTCACCTGGACGCGCACCGATGCCGACGTGGCCGCACAGAAGATCACCCGTGGCTGGGTGTGGGGGCCGAGTGCGGGGGTAGCCGGGCTGGAGCCGTACAAAGAGGCACCGGGCGGGCAGCGCCTGGTCCAATACTTCGACAAGGCGCGGATGGAAGTCAACAACCCCCAGACCAATCCCGTCGACCCCTATTTCCAGACCAACGGCCTGCTGACCGTCGAACTGCTGACCGGGCGGGTCCAGACCGGCGATAACAGCTTTGAGCAGCGGACCCCGGCCCAACTGCCCCTGGCGGGCGATAGCGACGACAAGAACGCGCCGACCTATGCGACCTTCCTGGGCGTGAGCAACACTCCCCGTGGCGAGCATCGCCAGCCCGAGCGCCAGGGCGAGGTGGTGACCGACGTGATCGCCCGCGACGGCACGGTCAGCCAGGACGCCGGCAAGAGTGCCTATCCCGGCCTACGGGTGGTCAACTATGATAGCCGCACGGGGCACAACATCCCCGAAATCTTCTGGCTCTACCTGAACCAGAAGGCCCCCGTCCGCACCGGCGGCACGACAGGCAGCGCCCTGCTGTTCGACCCCTGGGTGAGCGCGATGGGCCTGCCGATCAGCGATGCCTACTGGGCGCGGGTCAAGGTGGCCGGGCAGATGGAAGACGTGCTGATCCAGGCGTTCGAGCGCCGGGTGTTGACCTACCAGCCGAGCGCCCCTGCCGCCTGGCGCGTGCAGATGGGCAATATCGGCCTCCATTACTACCAGTGGCGCTACGGGGCCACCTGGTATGACGGCAAGATCGGCCCGGCGGCACGTGGCAACGGGACGCCGGGCGTGCCGGTGCAACTGGTGGTGCCGCGCCTGGGCGTGCGGGCCGTTATCGAACAGGTGGGCAAGGATGCGAAGGGGAACATGGACGTACCGAAGGACTGGCACGACGCGGCCTGGTATGCCCCCGGCCCCCGCCCCGGCCTACCCGGCAACGCGGCGCTGGCCGGGCACCTGAACTGGTACGGCGTGCCCCAGGCCATCTTCTTTGGCCTGAAGGATCTGGTTCCCGGCGACATGGTCTACGCCCGCGATGACAGCGGCCACGACCGCGGCTTCCGCGTGACCGCGAACACCACCTGCCCCTGGGACAATTGCCCGGTCAATGAAATCTTTGGCAGCAGCGCCCAGGCCCGTCTCAACCTGATCACCTGCCAGGGCGTGTTCGACCGCGCGGCGGCCAACTACAGCCGCCGCCAGGTGGTCTACACCCAGATGGTCCCGTAACGGAGCCGCGCTGACCGGGAAGCCAATACGCTAACGGGTGCTCCGGTCATAATGAAGCGTACGTCTGTAGGATAGGGCTCTGCCCATTGATGGTCGAGCATCCCCGATACTGGGGGTACCCAACCATCAATGGGCAGAGCCCTATCCTACAAGGGGCATCGGCCTTTATGACCGGATCTCCGGCTAGACCAAAAGAAGGCGGGCGTTGGTGGTATCACCCGCGCCCGCCTCTTTGTGTGTGGTCCGCTTGCCCCGGCTAGCGGTGGGGCAGGCCGAACGCCTGGAAGAGCATCTTGCAGAGTTGTGCCCGCGTGGCCTCGTTGGTCGGGCGGTAGTAGGGCCGCTGCTGCGGGTCGCAGGGTTCGCCCACGCCGCCGCAGGGATAGCCGCCCACCACTCCGGCCTGGAAGACCGTGGCGATGTAGTCGTAGGCCCAGTAGCCCACCGGCACGTCGGCGAAGACGGGGCTGGCCGGGCTGACCAGCGGGAACCCTGCCGCCAGCACGATTATCTTGGCAAGCTGGGCGCGGGTCACCGGGTTGCCGGGGCGATAGTAGGGGCGGCTCTGGGGGTCACACGGCTCGAAGGGGCCGCCGCAGGGGTAGCCCTGGACGATGCCGTTGCCATAGGCCGCCTCGACATAGGTGTAGAAGGGGCTGCCCGGCGGTACGTCGGCAAAGTGGGGGGCACCCGGCGGTAGCACCAGCGGCAACTGGGCAGCCAGCACCACCATCTTGGCGATTTGCCCACGGGTGGCGCTGGCCTCCGGGTGGAACGTGCCGTCGGGGTAGCCGTTGACGATGCCCCGGCAATAGGCCCACTCGATATAGCCATAGGCCCAGTAGCCCGCCGGTACGTCGCTGAAATTCATTACGCAGGGCGGCGTCGGGGTGTTCGTCGGGGTATTAGTGGGGGTATTCGTCGGCGTATTCGTCGGCGTACTGGTCGGTATCCCTTCCGTGCCGGTCGGCACAACCACTGTGTTGGTTGGCGTACCCGTCGGTACAACCGGCGTATTGGTCGCGGTGTTAGTCGGCGTACCGGTCGGCACAACCGGCGTATTGGTCGCGGTGTTGGTCGGGGTACCGGTCGGCACGACGGGCGTATTGGTCGGGGTGTTGCTCGGCGTGCTGGTCGGCACGACGGGTGTATTGGTCGGGGTGTTGCTCGGCGTGCTAGTCGGCACGACGGGCGTATTGGTCGGGGTGTTCGTTGGGCTTGCAGTGCTGCTGGGTGTGTTCGTCGGCGTGCTGGTGGTCGTCAAGGTGACACTAGGTGTGTTCGTCGGCGTGCTGGTGGTCGTCAAGGTGACGCTGGGTGTATTCGTCGGCGTGCTGGTTGGAGTGTTGGTTGATGTATTCGTCGGATTGTTCGTCGGGGTATTGGTGGGCGTATCGGTCGGCGTATTGGTCGGCGTATTGGTCGGCGTATTGGTGGGCGTGCTACTCGGTGTATTCGACGGCGTGTTGGTGGGCGTATTGGTCGGGGTGTTGGTCGCCGTCGGCGTATTGGTCGGGGTGTTCGACGGGGTGTTGGTCGGGGTATTGGTGGGCATGTTGGTCGCCGTCGGGGTGTTGGTGGGCGTGTCGGTCGGCGTATTAGTTGCTGTCGGAGTAACGCTGGGCGTGTTGGTCGGCGTGTTGGTCACCGTGGGCGTGCTGGTGGTGGTGAACGAGGCGGTCGGCGTATTCGTCGGCGTGCTGGTTGCGCTGAAGGTGGCTGTGGGCGTGCGGGTCGCCGTGTTGGTCGGGGTGCTGGTGGGGGTCGGCGTATTGGTCGGCAGCGGGGTCGGCGTGTCGCTGGGCACCGGAGGCGGCATGGTGGCAGTGGGCGGTGGCCCTGGTAGGGTGGCGGTCGGCAGCGGGGTCGGCGTGTCGCTGGGCACCGGGGGCGGCATGGTGGCGGTGGGCGGTGGCCCCGGCAGGGTCGCGGTCGGCAGCGGGGTCGGCGTGTCGCTGGGCACCGGAGGCGGCATGGTCGCTACCGGGGTGGGCAGGACGACACAGGCGCTGGCGCGGTTCTGCGGGTTGCTCGTCCCACTGTTGTAGAGGAAGTCGAACGAATTGTTATCGGTGTCCTGCCCGTTGCCCAGCGCGCCGGTCGGTTTGCGCTCGTAGCTCTGGTTGACATTGAGGGTCAGGGGGGCGAGGGGGGTCCCTTCGAGGTAGGCCGAGCCGGCGCTCATCCCCACCGCGTCAATAATAGTCGCCCCGTTCAGCAGGCCGATCCCCCCGTTGTCGGCAATGGAGACGGTGTAGGTTTGATCGGGCGTCGTCGCGCCACTGTAGCCACCGTTCCGCGCCACCAGATAGTGGCAGCCCGAATTGAGGGTCACCCCGGCGGAGATCGTGACGCGGGTGGCGGTGCCCCCCGTGTTGTTAGAACCGTTGATCAGCCAGCCCGAGATATTCACCGGCACGGCGGCGAGGTTGTACAGTTCGATGAATTCATCATTCGCGCCGCCGGGGCCGCGGGTGCGGAATTCGCTGAGCACGATGGTGGTGGACCCAAAGGGGGCTGCCGGGCCGCTTTCCGCGCGTGGCCCGTTGGCCGCCCGCGAGGGCAGAGGCTGCGGCCCCGTGCTGAGCCAGGCCAGGCCCAGCGCACTCAGGCCCAACAGGATGGTCATCGTCAGCAGCGCGCGATGGCGCAGTGCGTGCGAAGTCCGACGCATGATCGTGCTCCTTCCGTAACTTCCGTAGCTTCTTTAATCACGCTATTACTTGCGTGGCCGATAGGCGGTGCCATCGGCGCGGATGCAGCGTGGCCCATACGCGCTGCTCCTGGGGTCGCCCGGAGAATCGGGCCGCCGCCCTATACCTCTGACTCTCGCGCCGGGCGGCAGGGGAGCCGCCCGGCGTGTGCCCGGTCAAAAGGCGTAGGGATACCGTGTTTGGGTGGGGGCCCGCCTATCGTGCGTCGATGCGGGTTGCGGGACGACGCTTAGGCTCCTACCGCCATCGGTAAGAACCTGGATAGGGACGCAACAAGGGTGCGGCGGTTGCGTGCGGCGGTTCGGCAGGAACGCAGCGCCGCAAACACGACCGCCCATGGCGTTGATGTGCTGCACAGGTGTGCTTCTCTTTGTGTAGATGCCGGAAGTAATGGGGACCCTTGCCGGTTACTGTACTATGGCCGGTCCGTTTTGTCAAGGATAAACGTCTGAGATCTGTGCATAATCCCCGTGCCACCTGTAGGATATGGCGCTGCCCATGGATGGGGGGCAGCCCCAAGCGTCGGGGTTTCCCTCCATCCATGGGCAGCGCCATATCCTACAAGAGGGAAAAATCGTTATGAACGGATCTCAGTAAACTCCATTCTGGTGGGTCCGCTCGGCAGGGCGGGTGGCACGGCGGATGCATCGATTCGTTCCTCACTGCTACTTGTGCTTTGCCCTCCCGCTTGCTATAATAAACACAGCGGCAACACTAACATTATGTATACTGTTGTTGATGCGCTCTAGCTGAGGAGTTCATGCCGCAACCCTATTCCGCACTGGTTCCATCCGTATCGTCCGCATCTCCCCCTGCCGAGGCATCCCCTGCCCCGGCGCACGCTCACCCCACGCCGGATCTTTCTCCGCTCCCGCCGCCTGAATCGTTAAGTGTGGGCAGCACGACCTTTGCCCATCGCGCCGAGGTCGAGTTTGCCCGCCTGCTCGATTTCTACGGCATCGAATGGCGCTATGAGCCGGACACCTTCCCCTTGCAGTGGGCCGAGGACGGGCACATCACCCAGCAATTCAGCCCCGACTTTTACCTGCCGGAGTATGACCTGTATATCGAACTGACCGTGATGAAGCAAAGCCTGGTGCGGCGCAAGAATCGCAAGCTGCGCCGCCTGCGCGAGCTGCACCCCGACATCCAGATCAAGCTGCTCTACCGGCGCGACTTCAGCCGCCTGGTGGCCGGGCTGGGCTTCCCGGTCGAGGCGCTGGGCGAGGTGGCCGAGCCACCCGCCCCGACAGGCCAGGCCGCATGACCGAGCGCCAGGACCCCTCTGGATCGTTGCTGACCGCCCCGCTGGCTGCCTGGGCAGCGGGAGCCGTCAGCGAGATCCTGATCGATACCGACACGCTCCAGGGCCGGGTGCGCGAACTGGGCGCGGCGATCACGGCGGCCTATGCCGGGCGCGACCGTCCGCTGGTGCTGGTCGGGGTGCTGAAGGGCGTGGCCTACTTTATCGCCGACCTGAGCCGGGCGATTGACCTGCCGGTCTCGCTCGACTTCATGACGATCACCCGCTATGGCCCCCACACGCGGGGCAGCGGCCAGGTCCGCCTCCTGCAAGACCTGGCCCAGCCCATCGCCGGGTGTGACGTGCTGCTGGTGGAGGACGTGATCGATACCGGCCTGCCCCAGAGTTACCTGCTGCGCCTCTTGCGCGCCCGCGATCCGGCCAGCCTCCAGGTCTGCACCCTGCTCGACCGCCAGAGCGTGCGCCTGATCGACATTCCCCTGGCCCATGTCGGCTTCCAGATCCCCGACCGCTTCGTCATCGGCTACGGCCTGGACTACCAGGACCTGGGCCGCAATCTCCCCTATATCGGCGTCCTCCAACCCCCCGACGGTCCCGGCACCGGCTATTGGTCTTGACGAGCAATGAGCAATGAGCGATGAGCAATGAGGGATGCGGTACGTACCACATCCCTCATTATTGTCCGTCGTTCCTCATCACTCATCACTCATTACTCATCACTCATCGCTCGTCGAGCAGATAGCCGACGGGGCGCATGGTACGGATGTACGCCGGGTGGGCCGGGTCGGGTTCGAGCTTGCGGCGCAGGCGGCGGATCGAGACATCGACGAGGTTGGTGTTGTCGGTGGGGAGGTTACCCCAGACCTGCCGGGTCAGGGCGGGGCGGCTCTGTGCCTGGCCGGGGGTGGCGGCGAGTACCCAGAGCAGGGCAAACTCGGTGCGGGTCAGATGCAGATCCAGGGGGCCACGCCAGGCACGGCATTCGGCAGGATCGAGTCGCACGTCGCCCACCTGGCGGGGGGGGCTGCGCGAGTCGAACGGAGGCACCCGGCCCCGGTGGAGCGTGCGGCTTGTGGGTGTATCCGGTTCCAGCGAGGATGGTTTGTTGGTCATTGGTTGGCCGTTTTGTGCTGGCGGGTGCGCCCGTCCATACAGAAAGGCACGGCGTGTGCCGTGCCTTTCTGTGTAACCCTATCGAATTCGGCCCATGATTAGGCGCTCTCTTGCAATTCGTAATCGTGGGTCAGTTCGACTTCGCGGTCGGCGCGGGTGACGAGCATCGGCGGGCGACGGCCCTCGATCACGTCGGCGGTGACCACGCAGCGGCGCACATTCTCCATCGAGGGGATGTTGTACATCACGTCGAGCAGGGTTTCTTCGATGGTGCTGCGCAAGCCGCGTGCTCCGGTCTTGAGCTTCAGGGCACGGGCGGCCACCGCCGCCACCGCGTCATCGGTGAAACTCAGTTCCACCTTGTCCAGCGAGAAGAACTTCTGATACTGCTTGATCACCGCGTTCTTCGGCTCGGTCAGGATGCGCACCAGCGTGTCGTGGTCCAGCGTGTCGAGCGAGACGAGCATCGGCAGACGGCCCACGAACTCGGGGATCAGCCCGTACTTGAGCAGGTCTTCGGGGATGACCTGGCTGAACAGGCGCGACGACTCGCTTTCATCGTCGGTGTCGGCGGTGCGGTTGAAGCCGATGGTACGCCCGCCGCCCACGCGCTTGGCGATGATTTCTTCCAACCCCTCAAAGGCCCCACCGCAGATGAACAGGATATTGCTCGTGTCGATCTGGATGAAGTCCTGATGGGGGTGCTTGCGCCCGCTCTGGGGGGGCACGTTGGCGACGGTGCCCTCGATGATCTTGAGCAGCGCCTGCTGCACGCCCTCGCCCGATACGTCGCGGGTGATCGAGGGGTTGTCGCTCTTGCGGGCGATCTTGTCGATCTCGTCGATATAGACGATGCCCTTTTCGGCGCGGGAGATATCGAGGTCGGCGGCCTGGAGCAGGCGGAGGAGGATGTTCTCCACGTCTTCCCCGACATAGCCCGCCTCGGTCAGCGCAGTGGCGTCGGCAATGGAGAAGGGGACATCGAGGATGCGGGCCAGGGTCTGGGCCAGCAAGGTCTTGCCGGACCCGGTCGGCCCGATCATCAGGATGTTGCTCTTTTGCAGTTCGACATCATCCACCCGCATCCCCGTGCCGATGCGCTTGTAGTGGTTATAGACGGCGACAGCGAGGACTTTCTTGGCCCGCTCCTGCCCGATCACATACTGGTTGAGCAGTTCGGCGATGCGGCGCGGCTTGGGCACTGTGTGGGTGACGACGGGTTCGGGCCGGGCATTGCTCTGCGCTTCTTCGTCAATGATCTCCCGGCAGAGTTCCACGCACTCGTCGCAGATATAAACCTGATTCGGTCCGGCAATCAAGCGCAGAACATCGTCCTGGCTTTTCCCACAGAAAGAGCAATGGTACTGCGGTTTGCCGCCACGGGTGCTCGCCATGTGCGTGGTTCCTTTCGCTGGGCGCTTCAGATACGCCGGTCGGTGCCCGGCGCGCGGGGGTTAGCCGTGCGCCG
>JBBSAN010000206.1:0-9700 GCA_038252265.1 Chloroflexia bacterium | reverse complement strand
GGCGAGGTTGCCGGTGCTGGTGTCGCGCAAGCCCTGGAGGTAGGCCAGGCGGGTGTCGTCGGCGGTGTCCTCGTCTTGCAGCGCCTTGTCGGTGTCTTGCAACGTCTCAATCTGGGCGCGGAGGGCGGCCTGATCCGGCTCCGGGGGGCGGGGCACGAACTGGGTGGTCACTTCGACGCCGAGGATGCGAATGCTCGCTCCACGGCCCCCGGCGCGCACCGAGTCCTCGTCCAGCGTCGTCGGCAGCGTGGTCAGCGCGACGGTGTGTTCTCCCGCCGCGAGGTGGACCGTGCCGCGCCGCGTCACCCGCGCCCGGTCGGTATAGACCGTTACTGCCGCGATAGGTGCTTCAATGGTCGTTGTGGGCATCGTTTCCTCTCACTGATAATGAATTCCAGGTTGGAAGGCACGTCGGCAATGGTGGAGCGCATGGTGGGTGCTGCCGCTATTGTACATATACGCGATTGCCCCGGTCAAGTTGCGCCACCGTGCTTGACCGGGGGCTGCAAGTTGTGGTATAGTACCAGCAAACAGTGTTCGCCTACAGCAAATAGCCGGGGGAGCAGACGATGCGTTTAGGCGCTAACTTACGCGAGGCGCGCAGCCGCCGGGGCTGGTCCATCGCCGACCTTGCCAGCGCGGCAGGGTTGTCGAAAGGCTTTGTCAGCCAGGTGGAGAACGACAAGACCTCGCCCTCACTGGATACGCTGGAGCGGGTGGCCGCCGCGCTGGGGGTGCCGATCATCGAGTTGCTGCGCCCCCTAGAAGCCGACCCGCCCGCGCCCTACGTGCTGCGGCGCGCTTTCTCCTCGGATGGCACGGTGCCCGTGCGCCGGGGGCCAGAGATTGTGCCCCTGACGCCCCCCGGCGGCGCGTTGAGCATGGTGCTGGTGGAGCTACCGGCGGGCGCGGCGTTGGGCGACAGCAGCCACGCGCACGAGGGGGCCGAAAGCTGCCTGGTGCTGGTGGGGCAGGTGCAGGCCGATCAGGCAGGCGCGTGGGTGCCCCTGGCAGCGGGCGACGCTGTCACCTGGACACCCGGCCAGCGCCACCGGCTGATTAATCCTGGCCCCGGCCCGGCCCGCCTGCTGATCAGCCTCGCCGCCCCGGCCACGCTCGGCCCGGCCCTCGCAGCGGCGACCCACCTGCACGCGCCCGAAACTCGCCAACCGGTGGAACGCCCCTTGCGCTTAGTCCAGATGCGGGCAGCACGGAAGGCGGCAACGCGGCGGCAGGGTCAGAGGTCCGTTTAATGTTCGAGGTTTGACCGATGACCACTGCAACACAACATGGGCTGGGACGCGCATTGGCGTTTTTGGACGAATTGGCGGCGGCCCACATCTCGTACCGGCTTGAGCATGTGCGCGACTCTTTGATGGTGATCATAACTGTGCCGGGCGAACGCTGGGAGGTCGAGTTCTTCCCCGATGATCATGTTGAGGTGGAGCGGTTTGTCAGCACTGGTGTGATCGAGAATGAGTATCGGCTGGCGGACCTGTTAGCTCGGTATGGTGATTAAGCAGGTGGAGTCTCTGAAGCCCATGATTATTGAAACTTTTGTCGCTGGACCCGTTGATACCAACGCTTATCTGGTCGGGGATGAAACGACCGGTGAGGCGCTAGTGATCGACGCGCCCCGCGAGTGTACCGATGCGGTGACCGCGCGGGCGGCGGCGCTTGGTCTGACCATCCGCCAGATTGTGGACACGCACGGGCATTGGGACCACATTGCCGATAATGCCGCCCTGGTGGCGGCGACAGGGGCCCCCCTGGCCGTCCACGCGGCGGATGCCGACCGCCTGGCCCAGCCGCAAAGCACGATGCGCCTGCCGTTCACCATCCCCCCCAGCCAGCCGGATCGGCTACTCCAGGCCGGGGATACCGTCACGCTCGGCCCACACACCTTTGAGGTGCTCCATACCCCTGGGCACACCCCTGGCAGTATTTGCCTCTATGCCGAGGAGGCGGGCGTGCTGTTCAGCGGCGACACGCTGTTCGATATGGGGATGGGCCGCACCGACCTGCCGGGCGGTGACGAAAATCTGCTTTATGTCAGCCTGCGCCACCTGGCGAACTTGCCACCCGAGACCCGGGTCTATCCCGGTCACGGAGCGGACACGACCATCGAGGATCAACACTGGCTCCTGCGCCTGGGCTGGGAACCGGACGACGCTTAGGATTTTGGATTTTGGATTGCGGATTTTGGATTACGTTTTAACGAGAGGGGGCGACCGATGCCGGAGCCAATTGTCTATGGAGAGTATATCGTCGCCGACCCACGGATTTGCCACGGCAAGCTCACGTTCCGGGGAACGCGGATCATGGTCAAAACCATCTTGGAATACGTTGAGATGGGCGAGGATTGGGAAACAATCAGTTCCTATACAGATGACAAAATTTCAGTAGCGGCAATCAAAGAAGCGGTAGCGTTGGCTTGCCGGGGCTTTATCGCGCACATTCAGGAATATAACGCCGAACCGTACCTGGATTATATGCAGAAGCCTTCTGATGAAGCTATTGCAGTATGATCGTCTTGGACGAGAATCTTCTAGGTATTCGGCGGACGATGTTGTTAGACTGGCACATTCCAGTTCGGCAAGTTGGTTATGATCTTGGCTGGGCTGGAATGCGCGATGAAGATGTTGTGCCTTTGCTGCATCGGCTTCGTCACCCGACGTTCTTCACAATGGATGCAGACTACTATAAAGCGTATTTGTGTTTTGCAAATTACTGCCTCGTCTACATGACAGTCCGTGATGTAGAAGCTCCCGAATATATCCGCCGCGTGTTGCGGCACCCGCAGTTTAATACGATTGCCAAGCGGCTGGGGCTGGTCATGCGTGTCTCGTCTGAGCAGATTAACGTATGGCGGTCCCATGCCAACGACGAGTTGATTGTTTTCTGGTAATACCTCACCACGAAGGAGCAACCGATGCCCGATGAACGTATGCGCTTGATGGCGCTGGTGCGTGCCGAGAGCCGGGTGGGGCACGCCGAGCATACGGCGCAGCCGTATAAGCTGGAAACTGGCGACAACGAGTGGTTCCTGGCGAACATCTCGTGCCAGTATGCCTGCCCGGCCTACACCGATGTGGCGCGCTACATCGCCCATATCGCCGCCGAGGATTACGACGAATCCTACCGGATCAACCTGGAAGACAACGTCTTTCCCGGCCTGCTGGGGCGGGTCTGCGCCCGGCCCTGCGAGGCGGCCTGCCGCCGGGGGCGGGTAGACAAGCCCATCGCCATCTGCTGGCTGAAACGCGTGGCGTCGGACAACCGCACCGTGCAGCATCCGTGGGTCCGCCCGGCCCGCACCAAGACGGAGCGGGTCGCCGTGGTCGGCTCCGGCCCGGCGGGGGTCACTGCCGCCCGCGACCTGGCGAAGCTGGGCTACGCGGTCACGCTGTATGAGGCCCTGCCCAAACTGGGCGGCATGTTCACCGTCGGCATCCCCGAATGGCGCTTGCCCCGCGATGTGTGCGAAGAAGAGATCGATCAATATCTGGTGGCGATGGGGGTCGAGATCAAGGTGAACACCCCGATCGGCCACACCGTCACGCCGGAATATATCGAAAGCGGCAAGCCCGGTGCCATCGCGCTCAGCGACCTCCGCAAGCAATATGACGCGGTGCTGCTGACCTGTGGCACGCAAGACCCGCAGAAGATGGACGTGCCCGGCGAGGACTATGAGGGCATCATCGGCCTCTATCCCGGCCTGTGGTTTATGGAGCAGATCAATCTACACAACTACCCGATTGTGGGTAAGCGGGTGGCGGTCATCGGCGGCGGGTTTACCGCGATGGACTGCTCGCGCTCGTCGCTGCGGATGGGGGCAGACAAAGTCTATGTCATCTACCGCCGCAGCCGCAACGAACTGGCCGTTTATGACGAGGAGGCCCGCGAGGCCGAGATCGAGGGCATCGAGTACCGCTTCCTCACCTCGCAGACCGAAGTGCTGACCGACGGCAAGCGGGTGACCGGCTTGCGCTGCATCCGCAACCGCCTGGGCGAACCCGACGCCAGCGGGCGGCGCGCCCCCGTGCCGATCCCCGGCACCGAGTTTATCATGGACGTGGACACTGTGGTCGCCGCCACCGGTCAGGCATCGGATGTGTCCTGGCTGGAAGAAGCGGGGGTCAAGGTGTCGCGGCGACGGCGGCCCGATGTCAATGAGGTGAGCTGGATGACCAGCGCACCGGGCATTTTTGCTGCCGGTGACTATGTCGGTGGGGCACGCAACCTGATCACTGCCGTGGGCGAGGGGCACAAAGCGGCCATCGGCATCGACCAGTACCTGCGCGGCGTGAAGCCCGAAGATGACAAGGTGACGGTGCGCGCCGAGTTCGCCCTGGTGCCCTACCAGGATAACGTGTCGGACTACCACCTTGACGTGACCCGCAGCCTGGAAGCGTGGGCCGAGACCTCGACCCTGCGCCAGGAATACCCCCAGGACGCGGCGGTGCGGATGTCGTGGCAGCCGATCTCGATCTGGACTGCCGACACGATGCAGCGCCGTTTGGTGGATGGCGACGACTACGATGCCGTGGAGCGACAGGAAATGCCGATGCTGCCGGTGGAGGAGCGCTTCGACAACCTCGTCACCGAGGTGGAACTGGGCTACACCCACGGCGAAGCGTTCCAGGAAGCCAAGCGCTGCTTGCAGTGCCAGCTTAACATCTTCGTGGACGGTGATAACTGTATTCTGTGCAACGCCTGTGTCGAGGTCTGCCCGACTAATGTGATCCACATGACCGACCTGGACCTGATCGAAAGTGTCAACGGCAACCCCTACGAGCCGCGCCTGATGGAGTCGAAGGGCTGGAAGGCCGGAGCCGCCATGATTATGGACGAGAACCTGTGCATCCGCTGCGGCCTGTGCAGCCAGATTTGCCCGACCAACTGCATCACCATGCAGCACTATGAGCCACACCTGGTGGCTGCGCCGAGCGAAGCGGCGGTCGCGGCGGTCACTGCCCTGGACGTGGGCCTGCACACCCCTGTGCTGGCGCGGACGTAACGAGTGATCAGTGGTCGGTGGTCAGTGGTCAGTAGTGAGTGATTAGTGGTCAATAGTCAGTTTTCAAGGAACTGATGATCTACCCGCGAATCGCTTATCACTCGTCACCGGCCACTGATTACTGACCACCGACCACTGACCACTGACCACTGATCGAGGAGTATCCATGCAACGACGTGTACAGGTGATCCGGGGGATGGCGCTGGCCGTGGCGCTGTGTTTCAGCCTCACGCTGACCGCCTGCGTTGGGCCAACAGTCGTCACCGGTAGCGACCAGGCTGGCCCCTTCAATGTGCGGATCAAAATCGATCCGCCGACGATGCAGGCCGGGCAGAAGGCCACTCTGAACTACTTCTTTACCGACCCGAAGAACGCGGACGCACCGGTGACCAACCTGGCGCTGGTGCATGAGCGCGTGCTCCATGTGTTCGTGGTGGATCGCCAGCTCGCCTACTTCAAGCACGACCATGTGGCCGGGGTATCCGCGTCCAACTCCTACCCGGCGAATGTCCAGTTCGGGCACGAGGGCACCTACCGGGTGTTTGCCGAGTTTGCCCCGACGGTCCAGGTGACCGATCCGGTAACGAACAAGAAGGTGCCGAAGGCCGGGGACACGGTGATCTACAGTAGCACGATCAGCTTCGGCACCGGTGGGGGGGTGCAGGACGAGCCGGCCCCCTTGAACGAGGATCTCAGCCCGAAGAACGCGGGCGGCATCACCATCGCCCTCAGTACGACCAACACTCTGCGCGTGGGCCAGCCGGTAACATTCACCTTCAACCTGAGCGAACGCGGCGAGCCGATCCACACCCTCGCCTCGTACCTGGGCGAAGCCGGGCATCTGATCATCCTCGATGGGGAAGCCCAACACCTCGCTCACGTCCACGCTCTGGAGTCGATGGGTGCGATGGGCAACGAGGGGGCCGGGTCGTCCCTGAGTGGGGCGAGTGGGGCACAGAGTGGCAACCCCTCGCAACTCAGCACGCCCGCGCCCAATGGTAGCCCCGTCGCCGGGATGGAAACCCCCACGGCGAGCATGGCGATGGGGGCCGAGACGGCGACACCCGGCGTGGTCCCCACCGGCACGCCCAATGCGTTCAACGATACCCTGGGCTTCCGCCCGCTGCCGACGGTGCCCCCTAGCACTTCGCTGGGCGGCGGCACCTATGGCCCCAATATCACCTTCCAATACCAGTTCGATGAACCAGGCCTCTATAAGCTCTGGGGCCAGTTCCTCTATCGCGGCCAGGTGCTCACCGGTGACTTCGTGGTGACCGTGGCACCGTAACCCCGCCCACTACTGGGCGACGCGAGAGGGCCAGGCACATTGTGCCTGGCCCTCTTGTTTTGTTGGGGCTGTTGTCGCGGCGGGGCCTTAGTTCTGCAACGCCGCGACTGCCTCCCGCGCCAGCGCGGTGATGCCCTTCCAGTCGCCGTCCGCTACCAGATCGGGCGGCAGGAGCGCGGTGGTGAAGGCGATGGTTTGCACCCCCAGGCTCCGATAGGCGGCGATGTCGGCCAGCTTTGGCCCGCCCGATGCCATCAGCGGCAGATCGGGGAACGGGCCGAGGATGGCCCGCAGGTAGTCTGGTCCGCCGACCAGGCCCGCCGGGAACACCTTGACCATATCGGCCCCCAGCCCCAGCGCTGTCACCAGTTCGGTCGGCGTCAGCCCGCCCAGCACCATCGGCACATGCCCGCTATGCGCCCGCTCGACCAGGCCCGGCGGCGCAACCGGCGAGACCAGGAAGCGCGCCCCGGCGTCGAGCGCGGCAACGGCATCGCGTTGGGTGAGAATGGTGCCCGCGCCGATGAGAATAGCAGGATGCTGGCGGTAGTCATCACTTAACGTCTCGATCAGCTTCGGCGCGTCGGGGACAGTCATGGTGATTTCGATGCTGGTCATGCCCCCGGCGATCAGGGCGTGGGCCGCCGCTTTGGCCTGCTCCAGTGAGCGGGTGCGGATCACGGCGATGCCGCACGCGGCGCGCAACTGGGTGAGAATAGCGGCAAGCGGTTTGTCATTGTCGTCGGGAGCCGAGTCGACGAGAGACTTGGCGGGTTCACTCATACCAGGGACCTGCTTTCGTGGCTAATAGAGGGGTGCCGCCCCACTGGCGGGGGTCATGCTGGCGCGATTGTTGCCTGTTCTGGCCCAGTATAGCACAGCCGGGCCGGGGGGTTCTAGCCCCGCCGCGCCGCGTCTTGACGCTTCTCCCTCGGCGGTGCTATACTGCCAGGAGGCGGCTATGCCTACAACTACTGTTAATTTTAAAGGAGGGGAATCCAATGACGGACACCCTATCACGGGAAGCCCGCGCGGCGGTACGCGCCGCGCAAAAAGATACGTTTCCAATCCAGGCGATTGACTACGTCGAATTCTATGTCGGTAACGCGATCCAGGCGGCGCATTATTACCGAATGGTCTGGGGCTACGATATTATCGGCTACCGGGGGCCGGAAACCGGCACGCGCGATCAGGTCTCCTATATCCTGGAGCAGGGTCGGGTCCGGCTGATCCTCACGGCGGGCCTGGGACCGGAGAGTCCGATCGCCCAGCATGTGGCCCTCCACGGCGACGGGGTGAAAGACATCGCCTTCCGCGTGCCCGATGTCGAGCAGGCGTATCACACCGCGCTCAGCCGGGGGGCCACCGGCCTCCGCGAGCCGGAAGTGCTGGAAGACGACCACGGGCGGATCAGCGTGGCGGCCATCGCCACCTACGGCGACACGATCCACAGCCTGGTGCAGCGCGAGGGCTACACCGGCACCTTCCTGCCCAGCTTCACACCGAAAGTCGTGCGCGGGCACAGCGTCGGCCTCCGCGTGATCGACCACATCGTCGGCAACGTCGAACTGGGGCGCATGGACGAGTGGGTCAACTTCTATAGCCGGGTGATGGGCTTCGAGCAACTGGTCCACTTCAGCGACGAGCAGATCAGCACCGAATATTCGGCGTTGATGTCGAAGGTGGTGCAGGACGGCACCGGCAAGATCAAGTTCCCGATCAACGAACCGGCGGTGGGCAAGCGCAAGTCGCAGATCGATGAATATCTGGAGTTCTACCGTGGCCCCGGTGCGCAGCACGTCGCCATCGCCACCGGCGACATTGTCGCCACCGTCACCGCCTTGCAGGCCAACGGAGTCGAGTTCCTGCGCACACCCAACACCTATTACCAGGAATTACCCGCCCGCATCGGCCCGATCAAGGAGGATCTGGAGCGGCTGGAGGAACTCAGCATCCTGGCCGATCGCGACGACGACGGCTATCTCCTCCAGATCTTCAGCAAGCCGGTGGAAGATCGCCCCACCCTGTTCTACGAACTGATCGAGCGCCATGGCGCGCGCAGCTTCGGAGAGGGCAACTTCAAGGCGCTGTTCGAGGCCATCGAGCGCGAACAGGCGCTGCGCGGCAACTTGTAGAAATTAGAAGTCAGAAATTAGAAATCAGAAATCAGAAGTTAGAAGCCGGAGTCAGGCGCCAAGGGCCAGGGGCCAGCGTCCACAGTCCATAGTCCATCGTCCGACGTCTGATTTCTGACTTCTGATTTCTGATTTCTGATTTCTCGCCGAGGAGGTGCGACGATGCCTTTCTACGCGCAAGTCGGGGATGTGCCGCCCAAGCGCCATACGCAGTTCCGGCGACCGGACGGCGTGCTCTATACCGAGGAACTGCTGGGCAACGAGGGCTTTTCGGGTCTGGCCTCGTTGCTTTACCACCATTATCCGCCGGTGCGGGTGGCGCAGATCACCCCCGGCCCGCCGCTCGCCCCGTTGGAAGAATGGCGCGAGCCGGTGCAGCGCCACTATCACCTGCGGACCAAAGCGGCGGAACCAGGTGGCGACCCGATCACCGGGCGTCGACCGCTGATGTTCAACGACGATGTGACGCTTGCCATCGTGCGTCCCACCGAGCCGATGGCCGACTACTTCTACAAGAACGGCGAGGCCGACGAACTGTTCTTCATCCACGAGGGCACCGGGCGGCTGGAGACGATGTACGGCGCGCTGGACTACCACGAGGGTGACTACATCGTCATCCCTCACGGCACGATCTACCGCGTGCTGATGGATGCCATGCCGCAGCGCTGGCTCCTGATCGAGTCGCGGGGGCGGATCGAGACGCCGACGCGCTACCGCAACGAGTACGGCCAGTTGCTGGAACATTCGCCGTTCTGTGAGCGCGATGTCCGCCGCCCCACCGCGCCGCTGACCGTGCTGAAAGAGGGGGCGTTCGAGGTACGGATCAAGGCCGGGGGCCGCTACAGTGCCTACACCTACGAGCATCACCCGTTCGATGTGGTCGGCTGGGATGGTTATCTCTTCCCCTGGATCTTGAACATCAGCGACTTCGAGCCGATCACCGGGCGCATTCACCAGCCACCCCCGGTCCACCAGACGTTCCAGGCGCACAACTTCGTCGTCTGTTCGTTTGTGCCGCGCAAGTACGATTATCACCCGCTGGGCATCCCCGCGCCGTACAACCACAGCAATATCGACTCGGAAGAAGTGCTCTACTATGTGAACGGCAACTTCATGTCGCGGCGCGGCATTGACGTAGCCTCATTCACCCTCCATCCCCACGGCATCCCGCACGGGCCGCACCCCGGCGCGGCGGAGGCCAGCCTGGGCAAAGAGGAGACGGGCGAACTGGCAGTGATGGTGGACACCTTCCGCCCG
>JBBSAN010000205.1:0-9775 GCA_038252265.1 Chloroflexia bacterium | reverse complement strand
GGGGTGGGCGTGTTCGTCGCGCCGGGTGGGACGGTGGCGGTGCGGGTCGCCGTGGCCGTGGGATTGCCGACCGCCAGGCTCGAATCGGTGTAGAGCCGCTGCTCGCCTGCCGGGGTCCCGGCGCGGGTATCCACCCAGAACGGCAGGACGACGGTGTTATTGGCCGCGATGCCACTGTACAGGCCGATGTAGGCGTTACCATCGGTCCCCAGCACCTGGGCCGGGTCGGAGGGCGCGTCGGACACCTGCGTATTAGCGCTCCAGGTCTGGCCGCCGTCGGTCGAACGGCTGTAGTAGAGGTGGTAGAGCAGGTTGTTCGCATCATCGCGCCGGTCGTACCAGGAGGCGTGGAGCGTGCCGTCGGGGCTAACGCTCAGGGCGGGCGTGAATTGGTCGCGGCCATTGTTCAGCGCGTCGTCGTTCACCCGCACCGGGGCGCTCCACGTCTGGCCGCCGTTGGTGGAGCGGGCGAAGGCGATATCGCTGGCCTGGAACGTCTGCTGAGTCGAGCCGCCGCCGCAGCACGCCGCCTGATAGGTGGTATCCCAGCCGGTCTGGTGGTGGGTCCAGGCGGCGTAGACGGTGGTGGAGAGGGCCGGACTGACCGCCAGCACCGGAGCGGGGCTGACGATCAGGCCATGCCCGGCATTGTCGGCTTTGACATAGTCGCCAAACGAGGTGAGATCAACGTAGCCGGGCAGGGTCAGGTTGGAGCCGGTGGTGCTGACGAAGGAGCCGAAGGTCGCCCCGCCGTCGGTCGAGCGATTGACATAGATCCGCGCGCTGGTGGTCGGGTTGATCAGGCTGGTGAGGGCGATATAGCCGACATAGACCGCACCGTCCGTACCGGAGGCCACGGCGGGAAACTGGCTGAGCACGCGCTGGAACACCGGGTCTTGCGGCTGGGTCAATGTGGTCGCCGCGCTCCAGGTGCTCCCCTGATTGGTGGAATAGCGAAGCTGCACGACCGAAGGCCCGGTGCTGCTGGGCACGCAGTTCGCGGCGGTGATCAGACCGTAGGCGGCATAGAGCCGCCCGGCATAAGTACCGGCGGCCTGCGGGTTCACGCTCAGCCCCAACCCGACCGCGACGGCGGTCTGGCTGTTGGGGAGGATCGAGACTGCCGCCTGGTAGGTCGCCCCGCCATCAATCGAGCGGTGGCTGAAGAGACCGCCCGGACAATAGCCGGCAGGCGACGTACCGTAGTCGGCCACATAAGTGTTGGTCAAGGAGTCGATGGCGACGCGGACTCCCGCCGATGGCACAATGGCCGGGTCAGGCGGATAGGGGCCGAGGATGTTCCCGCCGCTCCAGGTCAGACCTCCATCGGTGGTAAAGTAGGCCCCGGTCCGGCTGACGGGAGGGCTGGTGCTGTCGTTGGCCCCGGCGATAAAATGCAACGGGTTCAGCGGGTCCGCCGCCGCGACCACATCGCTATGCGGCTGTCCGGGGTTGTCGGTGCTGACGCGGATGTCTGTGCCGAACGCGGGGCGGGCAGGCGTTATCCCGGCGGGCCAGGCGGCCAGCACCCCGGCTCCCCCGGCCCCCACCAGCAAGCTCAGGCCCAGCAGGGCGATCAGTAACCAGTTCTTGTGTATATGACGCATGGTGCAACGGCTCCTTCATATAGATTAGAGGATGTCGAAATCGCGCCCGAGGAGAGGCCGGTCAGGCCGGAACGGGTTGGCCTCCGGAGATAGGGTCCCGGTGATGGTGTCCACGACCACGCGGCTGCCTCCGGCGCTCGCCATGATCCCGTGGCCGCTGTAGCCGCAGTTGACGTATAGCCCGGCGACGGAGGTGGGGCCGAGATAGGGGCGATGGTCGGGCGTGTAGGCATATTGCCCGGCTTGCAAGAACCAGTGGCCCACATTGCGCGCCCACACTTCGCGCCAGAACGGGCTGATCCGCACCACGGCGGCGGGACTGGCCGGGTTGAGCAGCCCGAAGGCAAAATCGGCGCTGGTCGGCACATCGTCCAGGGGCGGGCCGGGGGGCACGCCGGGCGCAGTCCAGAGGAGGTACGCCCCCTGCAAAGCGGGCCGCCAGTGCGCGCCCGTCTCTTCGTCAATGGTCATCGGCGCGTCAGAGGGCACTTCGGGCACCAGCGGCATGATCAGCTTTTGTCGCCGCACCAGGGCCAGCTCCAACCCGATCCCGGCCAGGCCCGCGACCACGCCGGAGAACGGCCCGGCGGCGATCACCACCCGGTCGGTGGCGATGGGGCCGCGCGTGGTCTGCACCCCCCGCACCCGCCCCCCGGCCAGGTCGAAGTCGGTCGCTGCTGTCTCGGTGACAAACGTCGCGGCGCTGGCTGCCGCGTAGCCCATTGTCAGGCGGCGCACATCCAGCCAGCCATCCTCCGCCCTGTATCGTGCGCCCACAATATCCGGCGCGAGATAGGGGAAGCGGTAGCGGGCCTCGTCGCCGCTCAACAGTTCGATGTCGTCCAGACCCCACGCCTGCTGCCGGGCCACCATGTCGCGCTGCCAGGGCACCCGATCTTCGCGGGTGGTGAGGAAGAGGTAGCCCTGCTTGCGCAAGCCCAGGTCGTAGCCCGGTAGCCCGACCACCTCGCCAAATTGCTCGAACAGCGCGATCCCCTCGCGCACCAGGGCGATTTCTTCCGGGTTGTCAAACTGCGCCCGGAACGCGCCGGTGGAGGCGGGTGTGGTCAGGCTGCACAGCATGGGGCGCTTTTCCAGCACCACGGCGCGCAGCCCGGCCCGCCGGGCGAAGAACGCCGTCGCCGCCCCGACGATGCCGCCGCCGATCACCACCAGATCTGCCGTCGCAGGCAACTGCTGCGTCACCTGGACCGAGGGAGCAGGTTCCACCACTGTCGATCTCCTCCTGCGGGTTGTTGAGATGGATCAGGCCGCCGGGGCGCGGCTGATAAACTCGACCTCGTTGCCGTCCGGGTCGTCAATATACATGGTGCGGCTGGCGAGGACCGGATGCACACCGGGCCGGGGGGTGTACCCTGCCGCTACCAGCGCGGTATGCTGTGCGTCGAACGCTTCTTCCGGCAGTTCCAATGCGAGGTGATGCAACTGGTAGCCCGACGGCTGCGTCTGCACCGCCTCCGACTTGGGGACCAGCACGATCATCTGCGGGATGCCCGTGTGGCCCTCGCCCACTTTGAAGAAGACATTGGGCAGCGTCGGGGGTGAGATGATCTCTAACCCCAGCAGATCGCCGTAGAACTGCACCGCCCGCGCCTTGTCGCGCGTCCAGAGCACGATTTCCGAAATCCCCACGACCCGTTTCATACGCCTATCCCCCCGCTAGAATTCGAGTAGCCCCCGCCGATCCAGTCACGCGCTGCGCCCGCATTATAGCACGATCCCCCTTCTGGCGCTTGCCGGGGGCGGGGGAGCGGGGAAGTCGGCGGGGGCTGGCCGACCCCAAGCTGTCATCCTGAGCGCAGCGAAGGATCTTCTCCAGGGTCAGAGGTGCTCAGGCAAACACCGGGGTCTTCGGCAGTACTCTTGCCACCCCAACAAGATCCTTCGCTGCACTCAGGATGACAGCGGGGATTGGCTAGCATCGCGGATTTTGCCTCTGGACGCGTGGCAAGTGCGGGGTATGTCGGGGATTGTGACATAGGAGGGATACAGGTGCAACCAACCCCGGCGGGCGACAGACGGGTATTCGCCTGCCGCCCCGCCGGGGCTGGTTGCCAAATAGATGCTGTGGATATCAGTGAGAGGAGGTAGTCTCCGCGCCAAGCTGGCGCACGATCCAGCGGGCCAAGACTCCGAAGTAGGCCCCGGCCAGTGCAAAGAGCAGCCCGCCGATCAGGGGACCGGAGAGGTCGTTGACCGTGTTCGGGTAGGGCACCTTCATATTGATTGCCAGTGCCCACGCGGCAGACAGGGCGGGCCACAGACCCAGCAACAGCCCCCAGTGCCAGGCGGCGCGGGGATGGATGAAACTGACCAGCGCCGCCGCTGCCAGCAAGGGCAGGGCGATAAACGGCGTCTGATCGGTATGGAGATTAACGTAGCCCACCCCCAGCCCCAGCAGCAGGATCAGCGGGTAGGGCAGCCAACGTTCGATCTGGTGTGGTTGGGGCATGGATGGACCCCCCTCGAAATGGAGCGCCGCCGAGGACGCAGAGACGGCAGCCGCGACCCGTTCGCGCCACCCGCTGGCTGCCAGATCACCCAGGGTGTGACCCCAGACGGTGAACAGACCGGGCACCCCCGCCTGCCGGGCGGCATCGTGGCAGCCATCGCGGAACACCTGGACCATATCCGGCCCATAGGCTCGCCGGAAGGCTGCTGGATAGGCCACCAGCAAGAGCGCGTAGAGGCGCACCGACAGGCGCACCAACAGGCCCGCCCGGGTCATTCGGCCCCCTGGAGCAGGCGCTTGTCGCGGGCCGCGTGAACCAGGCGGGCCAGCCGTTGGGCCTCGACCACGGCCACGCGCTGACCGAAATCGGTCAGCCGGTAGTAGCGCCGCCGCTCGTCGTCCAGCGCGGGATCGGGGCGCGCTGCCGACTCCACGATCAGCCCTCCCGCCAGCAGCCGCTTGATCGACCCATAAAGCGTGCCCGGCCCTAGCCGGACTTCGCCCCCGGTGCGCGCCGTCACCTCTTGCATGATCCCGTAGCCGTGCCGTTCGCTGTCGGCCAGGGCCAGCAGGATATGGAACACAGCAGGCGTCAGCGGCAGCCAGGCGTCCGGATTGTCCTCAACATGTTGCAAGCGTGGATCGTCTCCTATGGTGTCGCACGTCGATATATCGTCTGACGATATAATAGCCGATCGGTCGTGGCTTGTCAAGCAGCGGAGGCACCCGTCCTGAAATTTCAGATAGTGTCATTGACAGGGGTGCGGCGGGGTGCTATAATGACAATCGCAGACTGTGGGAGAGACCGCGCCTCAACGCCGAGGCCTGGCGCCGAAGGGGCAAGGACACCATGCGAGAGTGGCAAACACCTGGCAGGGCGAGTCCGAAACTCTCAGGTATCCTGAACCATAGTCGGCTGCACTCCTCTGGAGAGTTCCGCCCTGGAGGCGGACACCCACGCGGCAAGCCCAACGGGCGAATCTTGCAGGTGCCAAGGACAGAGGAAGCCACTCGGCTTCCGGCTGTCCATTTTTATTACCCCATCAATGACGAGGAGGAGACGCTTTGAAGAAGACCCCGTTAAACGCGGTCCACCGGCAACTCGGAGGCCGGATGGTAGAGTTCGGGGGCTGGGAGATGCCGGTCCAGTACAAAGGCATCCTGGAAGAGCACAAGGCGGTGCGCGAGCGGGTCGGCATTTTCGACACCACCCACATGGGTGAATTCGTAGTGCAAGGGCCAGACACCGTCGCCCTGTTGCAATATGCCACCACCAACGACGTGGCGAAGCTGAATTCGGGCCAGGCGCAATACTCGTTCTTCTGCAACCCTGAAGGCGGCGTCGAAGACGATTGCCTGGTCTACCAGTTCATCGACCACCATTACGTGGTGGTGAACGCCGCCCCCCTGGAAGCCGACTTCGCCCGCCTGCAACGCCTGGCCGAAGAAAAGAGCTTCGATGTCACCCTCCGCAACTTTTCCGACGACACCGGGAAGCTCGACATCCAGGGACCACAGGCCGCCGCGCTCTTGCAACGCTTCACCGACACCGATCTCAGCCAGCTCAAATATTACTACGCCACGCAAGGGCCGGTGGACGGTGTCCCCTGCCGCATTTCGCGCACCGGCTACACCGGCGAGGATGGCTTCGAGCTGTTCTTCCCCCTCGATGCCAACGAGCAGATGTGGAACCTGTTCCAGGAGAACGGAGCCGAACCGTGCGGCCTGGGGGCGCGCGATGTCCTGCGCCTGGAAGCCAGCCTGCCCCTCTCGGGCAGCGACGTGGCCCCCCCCGCCGAACGCAACCCGATCTGCGCCGGGTTCAGCCGCTTCGCCCGGCTGGACAAAGCGGACGATTTCGTCGGGCGCACGGCGCTGGAAGCATTCGCGAGCGAGGGTGGCTGCTTCGAGCGGATGATCAATTTTGAGGTGACCGGACGCGGCGTGGCCCGCCACGGCTACCCCATCGTCGGGGCCGATGGCGCGACGGTGGGCGAAGTGACCAGCGGCTCGTTCAGCCCGTCGTTAGACAAGAACATCGGCATCGGCTGGGTCCATAGTTACCTCTCCATCATCGGCACGGAACTGTCCGTGCTGATCCGCAACCAGCCGGTTGGCATCCGCGTCGTTAAGCGCCCGATGTATAAGCGGGCAAAATAGTGGTCAGGGGCCGGTGATCAGTGGTCAGAGCTTTATAGCTGGACCCTGGCTGATCACTACTCACGAACCACTGACCACTGACCACTGACCACTGACCACTGACTACAGGAGGATGGAACTCGATGAATAACCCCCGCGATTGCAAGTACACCAAAGATCACGAGTGGGTGCGTATGGATGGCGACGTGGCCGTGATGGGGCTGGCCGACTATGCCCAGAGCCAGCTTGGCGACATGGTCTTCGTGGGCGACCTGCCCGAGGTGGGCGCAACGATCACGCAGGGCGAGAGCGCCGGGGCGCTCGAAAGCGTGAAGGCGGCAGCAGACTTTTATGCCCCGCTGAGCGGCGAGGTCCTGGAGCGCAACGATGTCCTCTTTGACGACCCCGGCCTGCTCAATCGGGACTGCTATGGCGAGGGCTGGGTCCTCAAAGTCCGCCCCAGCAACCCGGACGAAATGAACAACCTGATGAGCGCCGACGACTATGACGCCTACGAAGCGGCGCAAGCGTAAACGAGTGGTCAGTGGTCGGTGATCAGTAGTCAGTGATTTAGGAGCTGGACAGAATGATCAGGTCCGAACTTGAATTACTGACCACTGACCACTGATCACCGACCACTGGACAAGGGAGCCGAACCGATGCCGTACATTTCCACCACCGACACGCAGCGCCAGGAGATGCTGGCGGCGATCGGGGTGTCCAGTCTGGCGGACCTCTACGCCGAGGTGCCGCAGTCAGTCATGGACCCGCCGATTGATCTGCCCGAACCGTTGTCGGAAAGCGAAGTTATTGCCGAGATGCGGCGGTTGAGCGAGAAGAACGCCGACGCCGCGCATTATGCTATCTTTTTGGGTGCCGGGGCCTATAATCACTACAGTCCGTCGGCGGCCTACCGCCTGATGAGCCGGGGCGAGTTCTTTACTGCCTATACCCCTTATCAGCCCGAACTATCGCAAGGCACGTTGCAGTGGATTTATGAATTCCAGACGATGGTCTCACAACTGAGCGGTATGGACGTGAGCAACGCGGGTATGTATGACGCTTCGACCGGGTTGGCCGAGGCAATGTTGCTGGCGACCAATGTAACCAAGCGCCGCAAAGTGCTGGTTAGCCCCGGCGTCAACCCGGAATATCGTGTGGTCCTCCACACCTACGCCGGGCCGCACGGCCTCGAAGTCATCGAGCGCCCGTTCGACAAAGACACCGAAGTGCCCAATGACGTGGCTGCCGTGATCGTCCAGCAGCCCGACTTCTTTGGCACCCTCCACGATCTGGCCGATGCCGGGGCGCGGATCAACGCCGCCGGGGCACTCTTTGTCCTTGTTTATGATCCCATCTCGCTGGGCCTGTTCAAGACGCCGGGCGAGCTGGGGGCCGATGTGGCCGTTGGGGAAGGCCAATGCCTGGGGGTGCCGCTCCAGTTCGGCGGCCCCTATTCGGGCCTCTTTTCGACCAAAGATAAGTACACCCGCCAGATGCCGGGTCGCCTGGTCGGCATGGCTAAAGACCTGCGCGACGGCAAGCGCGGCTTTGTCCTGACCCTCCAGACCCGCGAGCAGCACATCCGCCGTGAAAAAGCGACCAGCAACATCTGCACCAACTCGGCGCTGATGGCCCTGCTGAACACGATCTACCTGGGGCTGATGGGCGCGCAGGGCATCCGCCGCGTGGCCGAGATCAGCTATAACCGCGCCCACTACCTGGCCGACCGGATCGCCACGATCCCCGGCTTCACGCTTGCCAACTCCGGCCCGTTCTTCAAAGAGTTCGTGGTGCAGACGCCAATCCCGCCCGCCGACCTCAATCACCGGCTGCTGGAGCACAAGATCATCGGTGGGCTGGATGTCAGCGATCAAATCGAGAACGGCTGGCTCCTCTGTGTGACCGAGATGAATTCGCGGGCACAGTTGGATCAGTTGGTGTCGGTGCTGGAAGGGATGGGCCGCTAAGATGGCTGTTGAACAATTCAAAGTCGAACCCTTGATGTTCGAGATGAGCAGCCCCGGTCGCACCGGCTTTTCGCTGCCCAACGATGACGTACCCGCCACGCCCCTGCCCGAGGGCCTGACCCGCGAGCAGCCGCCGGAAGGGATGCCGGAACTGAGCGAGCTAGACGTGGTTCGCCACTTCACCCGGCTGTCGAACGAAAACTACAGCATTGATGGTGGCTTCTACCCTCTTGGCTCCTGCACGATGAAGTACAACCCGCGCGTCCACGAGGACGTGGCGATCATGCCCGGCTTCGCCGCCATCCACCCCCAGCAGCCGCCCGAAACAGTGCAGGGCGCGCTGGAAGTGATGTACAACTTGCAGGAAGCGCTCGCCACCATCACCGGCATGGACGCGGTGGCCTTGCAGCCCGGCGCGGGCGCGCACGGCGAGTTCACCGGCATCCTCCTCATCCGGGCCTACCTGATGGCCCAGGGCGACCGCGACCGCGATACCGTCCTGGTCCCCGACTCGGCCCACGGCACCAACCCGGCCACGGCCACCACGGCGGGCTTCAAGATCATCACGCTCAAGTCGAACGAGCAGGGCGTGGTGGACCTGGAGCAACTGAGCGCCAACCTGAGCAACAAGACGGTCGGGATGATGCTGACCGTGCCGAACACGGTCGGCCTGTTCGAGCCGGATATCCTGGAGATCAGCGAGCGGGTCCACCGCGCCGGGGGCCAGATGTACGGCGACGGGGCGAACCTAAACGCGCTGGTCGGCCACATCCGACCCGGCGACCTCGGCTTCGACGTAATGCACATCAACCTGCACAAGACGTTCACCACCCCGCACGGCGGCGGCGGTCCCGGCTCTGGCCCCATCGCCATGAAGGCCCATCTGGCCCCGTTCCGCCCCGGCCCGGTCATCGAGCGGGTCGGCGAAGGCGACGCGGCGACCTACCGTCCGGTCATGCCCGAAAAGAGCATTGGCCGAGTCAAGGCGTTCTACGGCAACGGTGGCATGTTCTGGCGCGCCTACACCTACATCCGCCAGCTAGGGCTGCCCGGCCTGCGCGAGGTGAGCGAGAACGCGCTGCTTAACGCCAACTATGTGCGGGTGATGCTCAAAGATACCTACTGGCTGCCGCACGACCGGATGTGTATGCACGAAGTGGTGATCAGCGGGCGCAAGCTGGCCCAGGAGACGGGGATCAAGACGCTGGACATCGCCAAACGGCTGATGGACTACGGCTTCCACGCCCCCACCGTCTACTTCCCGCTGATCGTGCCGGAGGCGCTGATGATCGAGCCGACCGAGACCGAGAGCAAAGAGACCCTTGATCAGTTCATCGCCGCGATGAAGGCTATCGCTGAAGAGGCGCGCACCGACCCTGAACTCGTCCACGGTGCCCCGCACACCACCAAGTACGGGCGCTTTGACGAAGTGGGCGCGGCCCGCGAACCGAACCTGCGCTGGCGTCCGGCCAAAGCGAGCTAACCGCCCCGGCCCCGCCGCACAATGGGAAGTGGGAGGCAACTGTCAGCACGGCTGATGCAAAGTCCGTAGACCTCGCAAACAGCACCTTTCTGCGGTACGATAG
>JBBSAN010000204.1:0-9777 GCA_038252265.1 Chloroflexia bacterium | reverse complement strand
TGCGGAGTGCGGAGGGACGTTCGTCGCTATGCCGCACTCCGCATTCCGCACTCCGCAATAAGAGGGCTGCGCCCGCCAGGAGCAGGCCGAGGCCGAGGGGATAGCGCGCCGGAAGCAGCGCCCCGGCCAGCAGCCATAGCCCGGCGAACCCGGCGAACGGCGGCAGCCCCAGGATGCTCAACCGCCCCAGCAGGCGCAGCGCCCGCCCGTCCTGCCCCGCCAGCCCTGCCGCCTCGATGCCCAGAACGCCGCCTGCCAACCCCACGGCCCCCACGGCCAGCGCGCCGCTCACCCCCGCCGCACTCCCTACCCCCAGCCCCAGCAGCACCACCCCAACGAGGAACGAGGACTGAGGACTGAGGACTGAGGACTGAGGACTGAGCCACCCTGGATACGCAATACGCAGTACGCAGTACGCCACGGTCCCGCCGAGCAAGATCAGCCCGCAGGCGATGACGGCGAAGCGCCCCCAGGCATCCCACGGCCCGGCAGCGAGGCTGCGGACCAGGGGGTAGCAGGCGACAGCGGCGTAGAGTACAAGGGGTTGGGGGTCCTTGGTTGGGAGTTGGCGCTGAAGGGTAAAAGGCGGGAGGGTGCTGGCAGCACGTACCAGCGCAGTGAGGAGCAGGGCAAGGACGATCCAGGCGGGGGTGGCAGGGATCACCTGGCCGGGAGCATGGGCCACGTCCAGCCCACCCAGGAGGGCGACCAGCAGCAGGGGGTAGCCCGCCAGATGGCGGAGCAGGAGGAGGGCGCGGGGGGTGCCGGGGGCGAGGAGCCACAGCGCCAGCCCGGCCACTTCCAGGCCCAACCAACGGCCCCCTGTGCCCGCCGCGAACGCCGTCTGCCCCAGCGCCAGGAGCAAGAGCGCCCACCCGGCCCCCGCCCGCCGTCCCTTTGCCGGGGCACCCCACCCGGCCAGGATGGTACCCACCAGCAGGAGCAGCAGCGCCGCCAGCCCCACGCTCAATCCGTCGGCCACGTAGGCCCAACCTGGAAAAAGGGCCCACAGCCGGGGCGGGAGCGCGGGTGGCAGGGCAACCAGCAGCAGCGCGGGGGCCATCACAACTCCCACCGTGGCGACCATCGCCCCCAGCCTGCGCGGCTGTTCGGCGGTCACGGCGTCAGCAGCTCGGTCAGCGTGACCACTTTCCAGCCGCGCTCTTGCAGCGTGTCGAGGATGCGCGGCAGGGCGTCGACCGACGTTGGGGCGGCGATGTGTTGCAGGAAGATCGCCCCGTCCATATCGAGCCAATCCGTGTTGCAGATGCGGTTATAGATGAAGTTGGCCGTCTTGGGCTGGCCGACCGAGTCGAGGCTGTCCAGCGTCCACAGGAAGTCGCGGTAGCCGTGAGCGCGGATCGAGGCGTCCACGGTGTCATCTGTATCACCGAAAGGAGCGCGGAAATAGGGCTGGGCGATCTCCCCGGTCGTGTCCTTGATCAACTGCTCGGCCTTGTCGATCTCGGCCCAGCGCGCGGCGTCGGTTAGCTTGAAGAAGCTGGGGTGGCTATAGCTGTGGTTGGCGATCTCGTGCCCATCGGCGGCGATAGCCTTCGCGGCATCGGGGTTTTCCTCCACCCACTTGCCGGTGAGGAAGAAGGTGATATGGACGTTGTGCGCCTTCAGCACGCGCAAGATCTCTTCCGGCTGGCCGCGCCCGGCTCCGGCGTCAAACGTCAACGCCACCTGATGCTTGCCGCGCAATCCCCGGCTCACCTCGCTCAAATCCCCCGCCACACGATGGGGGTCCGCGCCTGCCGGGGGCGGCACGGTGGCCGCAGCGGTAGGAGAGGCCGGGCGTGGGGTGGTTGCCGCCGCAGGCGACTCCGTGGGCGGCAGTGCCGTGGCAGGTGGCGCGGTGGGCGGCGCGGTCGGGGCGAGGGTCGGCGGTTCCGTCGGGGCCACAGTAGGCGGCTCCGTGGGAGCAATCGTCGGCGGCTCCGTGGGAGCAATCGTCGGCGGTTCCGTCGGAGCCACGGTGGGCGGCTCCGTCGTCGCGGTCAAAGGCACGGTAGGTTCGGCGGCAGGGGTGGGCGGCAGGGCGGCGACGGTCGCCGTCGTAGCCGGAACCACTGCCGTGGCCGTCGGCGCGGCGGTGTTGCTGTCGCACGCCGCCAGAGCCAGCAGCAACACGATCCCGGCGATCAGGTGGCGGGAGCACAAAAGGCGAGTAGACACGGTGGGAAAGGTCTCCTTGCTGAAACTAGGGGATCAGGGATCAGGGATCAGGGATCAGGGCCATAGAAGAAGGCGCAAGCGAGCCGTGAAAAGCCCGATCTCCTGATCTGACTTCTGACTTCTGACTTCTGACTTCTAATGACTAACCTCCGCTGTCTTCCGTCCTGGCCGCGCATAAAAAAGCCCTGGTCGTCGGGGGACAAACCAGGGGTACGGGGTGGGCATAACAGGGCTCGAACCTGTGACCTCACGGATGTGAACCGTGCGCTCTAACCAACTGAGCTATACGCCCGCGTGCTCCTATTATAGCGCAGCAGGGGCGAAAATGCAAGTTGCGACGCGCCTGTAAGTGTGCAGAAATCAGAAGCCAGAAATCAGAAGAGAGGCTGTATCAGTCGTCGCCAGGGCACGCACCCAAAATTCCATTGACTCCTACTTATGAAAGAATCTGATTTCTGATTTCTGAACACTGCTGCGCGATCAACGCCGTGGAGCGAGGGGATAAACCCGGCCCAGTAGCCAGATCAAAGGAAAGGCCGTGACGAACGCGATACCGCCTTCCACCGCCGCGCCAGCGGCCAGCCCCAGCACCAGCGCGCCCAGCCCGCTGCTTGCCACATCGGGGCGACCCGCCAGCACCAGCGCCGTCCCCCCGCAGGCGAACACCAGCGCCCCGCCCACTGACCCCACGACCACCCCGACCGGCAAGCCTACCACCATAGTGGGCACCCACCAGAACGCGCCGCGGACATACTGCCGCAAGACGATCCATTGGGCCACCCCCAGCAGCACCCCGGTGAGCAGGATGCCCACCAGCGCCCGGCGCAGCAACTCCTGGCCCGCCGCGATCAACTCGGGACTAACTTCTGGCGAAGTGAACGAGGGGGTGCCGATAGGCGTCGTCGTCAGCGCGGAGAGATCCAGGCCCGACAGGAGCGCGGGCGCGAAGAACCCGACGATGCCCAGGCTCAGGGCCGTGTAGAAGGCCCATTCCCACCAACCCACGGTCGCCAGGTAGTCGCGCAGGACCATCCACTGCACGGTACCCAGCGCCAGACCAACGACGAAGGCAAGGATGAATTGTTGCACCGGCAGGAGCAACGGGGTCGCCGCCAACAAGATCGCCGCGCCTGCGTTCAGCCCCAGCCCGACCAGGGCACCCAGGGCCGACGCCAGCGCCCACCACAGGGCAAACCCACACCCTGGCCCCTGGATCTGTGGACCCGCTCCATCCGCTGCGCTGTGCATAAAAGTCTCCTGATGCCCGGTAAATTACTAATGATACATAATGAACACAAACTTATTCTATCACACTGCCCCATGTATCATCCAGGCATTGACCCCGTGGCCGAAAATGTGCTAAGATACGGGACATGAAATCATTGCGGTTGACCCACCGGCACGGAAGTCGCCTCCTGCTGGTCTTGGTGTTGCTGGCGGGAGCGGTGAGCGGGCTGGCCGCCAGAACGGAGCCGGCCCCGACAGCCCGGCTGGCCGTTGACCAGTTTGTGGACCCGGCCTTCTTCGCGGTATGGGAGCGCACCGATGCCCTGGTCGCCCAGGGAACGGTCAGCCGCACCTGGCTGTGGGGGCCGACCGCCGGTCCCGGTCAGCGCGAACCCTGGACCGACAGCCCCGGTGGCACTCGCCAGGTGCAATACTTCGACAAAGGGCGGATGGAGATCACCAACCCGACCACCGCCGCGACCGACCCCTTCTATGTCACCAATGGGCTGCTGGCCGTCGAATTGATCCGCGGCCAGGTCCAGACCGGGCCGGCCAGCTTCACCAGCCGAGGCGCGGCCAATATCCCCATCGCGGGGGACCGCAGCGACCCGAACGCTCCGACCTATGCCAGCTTCGCCCCGGTCACCAACCTCCCCGGCAACGATCACCGTGCCCCCGACGCGACCGGGCAGCCGATCAACCAGGCGATCACCCGCGCCGGGACGGTCGGCCCGTTGCAAGCGCCGCGCCAGGATTATGGCGTGCGCGGGGCCTATTATGATCCGACGACCGGCCACAATGTGCCCGACGTCTTCTGGACGTTCCTCAACAGCCCCGGCACTGTGCTGGAGAGCGGACAGGTCGTCCCGCGCCGCCTGTTCGATCCCTGGTACAGCCTGACCGGCCTGCCGATCAGCGAGGCCTACTGGAGCTATGTCCGGGTGGCCGGGGTCAATACCGAGGTGCTGATCCAGCCGTTTGAGCGCCGGGTGCTGACCTATGCGCCCAATAATCCTGAAGGCTTCAAGGTCGAGATGGGCAACATCGGCCTCCACTACCTGGAATGGCGCTATGCCATCGGCACGCCCGGAACGCCCGCCCCAGCTCCGCCGCCCACGCTGCCCCCTTCGCCGCCCGATGTGCGGATCCAGACCATCGCCAATGGGCGACCAGGGCTGTACCTGAATTATCAAAACGTGGTGCTGCTCAATGCCAGCAGTGGGCCGGTGGAGATCACGAACTGGCGGTTGGTCGCCCCCAAGAACGACCATGATGATCTGTACTTTTTCCCGCGCTTCGTCCTCGGCGCAAGCGCGACGGTGACGATCTACGCCGGGTGGGGCACCGCCACCGCCGACCAGCTCTATATGCGGCGGCTCACCTGGTTCTTTGACGCCAGCCCCTATGAAGGTGTGGTGCTCTACGACAGCGCCAGCCGCGAGGTGACCCGCTTCTTCCTCACCGGCGGGGTGCCGCCTACCGCCGCCCCGGTCAACACCCCGCCACCCGGTGCGCCCCCGGCCCCGACCGAAACGCCCACCCCGCTCCCGACGCCAGGGACCGGCGATTTCACGCCCACGCCCACCATCACCGCCACGCCCACGCTGCCCGGCCCACAAAGCACCGCCGTGCCGACCCTCACGCCCGGCGGCACGCCCAGCGCAACCCCCACCGCCGGCACGCCCAGCCCGACCCCTTCCCCGTCCACTACGGCCACCCCGGCCAGAGCGGCCCGGCCCTGAGCGCGGGGGGCCGGTGGCACGTCTGAGCGGCACGAAATTGCCTGATCCGATCAGGTGATCCCCGACAAAAGGTCGGGCCGGAGCGCGTATCAATACGTGCCCCGGCCCGACCATCTTGTCAGGTTAAACCCCGGCTAATCCCCGGCTAACAATGCCGGGTGGATTAGCAGCGCACCACCCAAAGTCCGCGCCGGGCACCGGCAGGCGACCCCGGATCAGTCGGCCAGCCGTTCGCTGTCGGCCTCATCTTCGAGGTCGTCTTCGTCCTCATAATCTTCATCGTCGTAGTCGTCGTCTTCGTAATCCTCGTCGTCATCCTCATCGTCAAGCTCGTCCTCGTCGTCAAGCTCGTCCTCATCGTCGAATTCGTCCTCGTCTTCGAGTTCGTCCTCGTCGTCCATCAGGTCATCTTCATCTGCCACAGTAGCGCGGAGAGGGAGGTGCCGATCAATGAACATAGAAATGCTCCTTTACAAATTGGTAGATGATCTCAGGTGGGGCAACCTGCGCTAGCAAGAATCGGGGAGCGCCGGTGCATAGCGTCTCTGCCTGGCGCACCCGACCCGTCCTGGTGACAAAGGTAGTATATCCTATTTTAAGCAGATGGCACAATAGGATGGGCCGTCTTTGTGGAGAGTGAACCCCCCATAGCGTATCCCGGTCTGCACGCCTCGTAGGGCAATAACGCGGGCCGGGCCCGCCCTGTTACGGCGGGTGGCCGGCCCCGGCCAAAGGCAGGCCCTGTGCCCTTCCGCACAAAGGACGGCGCTGGACACCGGCGCGGAGTGCGACAGAAGCCAGCGCAAAAGGAGCGAAGCCGCAGCCCTAGAGTGGACGGTTGAGACCTCCTCCGGGCGGGATGGGGGTGAAGCCGCTCTGGTCGAACACATCCTTCCAGGCCTTGATCAGGGTGCTCAATTCGGCGGCGATGCTGGCCGGGTCGGTGGACGCCCCGCTGAAGTAGCGCGGGACAATCGTGCTGAGGGCGGTCCAGCCGTTGTTCTTGTAGACCGTGGTCAGCCGGTTGCACCAGTAGACCAGCCCTTGCTGCCAGGTGGGGAACTGGAGGATCTGGGTAAACCCGCTGTTGGGGTCGCGCAGGCTGCCCCAGTTGTGGTCGTCGGGCGACCCCCCGGCGGGATAGAGGGTGCCACACTGGCTGATCTTGATGAAAAAGGCGAGGGCCACCGCCGGGTTCACCCCATTCGCCACGCAGATGTTGAAACAATCATCGGCGACAGGCGCGGCGGGGCTGCCGAAGCGGGTCAGCGTCTCGGCAAACAGGGGGCGGCTGATCGTCGGCGCATCCTGCAAGGCAAAGTCGGTATAGGCGGGCGGCGGCGGCGGGGGCGGCGGGGGCGGCGGGGCGGTCTCGACCCAACTGGCGATGCGGCTGATGGTCTGCTGGATATAGAGCGCGGTGTTGTTCTCGGACGGCGGGGCATAGCGCGGGATCAGGCAGCGCACCGTGCTCCGTCTCTCGCCTGCGAACGGCCCGCGCTCCGAGGTAAGCAGGTCGCAATAGTCGGCCAGGCCGTCGATCCAGCTTTTGTAGACGGGGAAGTTGTGACCGAAGGCGCTGATTACCTGCCCCGTGGCGCGGCTCGCGTCCCACGGGCGGATCAGGTTGCCCCAGTTCATTGTCTGCACAGCGATGCCGTCGGTGCCTTTGGTCGATTCTTTGATGAAGAAGGCCAGGGCCACCGCCGGGTTCACCCCAAACTGGCGGCAGGTGTCATAGGCCTGGTCGGCCTGGTCGGTGACGGGGCTGCGCGGGGTCGCGGCCAGCACATCATGGAAGCGCGCCCGCGTGATCGTCGGGTCGCCCTTGATCGGGTAGTCCTGATAGGCCGGGCTGGCCGCCAACCGTGCCCCGATCAACTGCATAAAGCGGGGCCAGTCCCAGGTGTCGTTGGGGTCCTGGTGCAGCGGGTGGGTGGTCAGTTCGCGGTGCCCCAGCAAATGCTGGCGGTCAAACGGGACGCCATAGCGGCGGATCCAGTCGGCGGTCCAATCGGCGGCGGCGTTATACTGCTGCTCGGTGAACGGGCTGCGGCCATCGTTCTCCATTTCGATGTTGAACGAGGGGCGATTCTCGTCGCCGCTCCAACGGCTGCCCATCGGGTGGGGATGGCGCTCGTCGGCGGGCAAGACCCCGCACGTCCAGGCGATATCATCATCGCGTACGAACTGGTAGCGCTGCCCATCACGGGTCACATAGCGGTGACAGGACACCTGGCCGCCCGAGGTCAGCGTGGGGATATCACCGGCGGCCACGCCCCCACTGTGGTGCATGACCACAAAGACGACATCACGGGGATAGCTTTTGCCCCAGGGGGTAAAGCCGACGGCGGGAATCCAGGTATCGGCCATCAGGATCTCCTTCTGTGCGGTGTGGCTGGCGGGGGCCGCGAAGAGGGGGCAACGTCCGCGGCCCATTATACTCCATGCCGCTGGGGAATACAAATATTTGCCCGGCCTCCCCAGGCCGCCGCGCATAACCCACGCCCGGCGGCGCACGTTACCCTCAGGGAGGCACGGCTACCATCCGTCACCGGGACCTACGGGTACAATAGATCGTTGCCCGCCCCGGCAGCGCCTGAGCCGATCCAGGCGGGGCCATGCGCGATGCAACGTTGCGCGCGCCGCCGCAACCTATCTCGATCTGCCCATGCAGATCAGCCAGATCAGCGGCACGCACGACGCCTTCCGCGCACCGCTCCCCTGATCCGGCCCGGCCCCGGTGCGACCAGCGCAGTGGCATAAAACATGATAGATGGGCCAGCAAACACCCGGAAGGGATCGGCAGGAACGGCCCAATGGACAAGCAACCCACGCCCGGCTACCAATTTGCGCTCACCGGCACCCCCACCGAGGCCTGGAGTGAGGCCATCCGCAAGGGGCTGCGCGCTTTCAACGACGCCGAGTCGCCCTATTTCCTGGCCTCTCGCCAACCCGACAAAGGGGCCGAGCCGCTGGAGATCTACGTGACCGACAGGGCGGGCGCGCTGGTCGGTGGGCTGCTCGCCTACACCGTCTGGGGGTGGCTCTATATCGACATCCTCTGGCTGGACGCGGCAGCGCGGGGTCAGGCGGTGGGTACGCGGCTGATGCAGATGGCCGAGGCCGCGGCCCGGCGGCGCGGCTGCACCCACGCCCACCTGCGCACCTTCAGCTTCCAGGCGCGGGGCTTCTACGAGAAATGCGGCTACCGGGTCATCGGCGCGTTGGACGACTATCCCCCCGGCGGCACCTTCTACTGGCTGCGCAAAGATTTCGCCTGAAACGAGTAGGCAGTAGGCAGTAGGCAGTAGGCAGTAGGCAGTAGGCGGTGGGCGGTGGGCGGTCATGGTGCATTGGCACGCTACGGCCTTTTGATCTTGTAGAGTGCGTGCCCCGTTCGCTATGCTGGCTCTCCCCCGATGTCATCCTGAGCGCAGCGAAGGTAGGCTCGGCGGTCCGAGGTGCTGAGGTGAACAACGGGGGCTTCGTCAGCACTCGTGCCGCCCCAACAAGATCCTTCGCTGCGCTCAGGATGACAGCCTTGGATGTGGCAGCAGATCTGGGTACCCAGGAACAAGCGGACTTCTGTTTTCTGTTTTCTGACCTCTCATTTCTGACTTCTGATTTCTATACCGCTGGGGCGGTCTGGTAACAAGGCGGCGGCGTATGCTATAATCGGGGGAGCAGGCCGGGGCAACCGCAGACCCGATCGATCGCCGCCCCGCCGCCAACAAGGGAGAATTTACGAATGACCAACCGTCGCAATCAACAACGGGCCATCATGGGCCTGGGGGTTCTGGCCGGGGCCGCCCTGGTCGGAGCCTACGCTGCCAACCGGCGGCGCGTCTACACCCGCACCGGCGCGCCACCGATGATCCACTGGGAACGGGCGCGGCGCATCGCCGTGCAGATGAACCCCGAAACCGGGGCAACCGCCGAATGGCACGCCAGTTGGGCTGCCTATTACACCGATCTGGTGCGCCGCTGCGAGCCGCTGATCACCGAGGTGATGGGCCAGCCGTTGCCCCAACCGGTGCAAGAGATCGCCGCCTTCAGCCGCGCCGAATGGGTAGACGCCAATATCCGCAACTTCCAACTGTTGTTCGCCCCGCTGGAAGACCTGCACCGGTCCAGCTTCCGCAGCGACAACCTGTTCGCCGCCACCACCGAGACGATCGAGGCGCTGGGACCGTTCGACCGCATGCTGATCGATCCGCCGCGCGACGGGGCGATCGCCGTGGTCAAGGGGCTGCCTCCCACCGGCGGCCCGCGGCGCATCGTCTATGTCTCGTGCAATCCGGCCACGCTGGCGCGCGACGAGTCGGTGCTGGTCGCCGAGCGCGGCTACACGCTCGCGGCGGCGGGGGTGGTCAACATGTTCCCGCACACGGCGCACGTGGAGTCGATCGCCGTCTTCGAGCGCTGACCGAATACGCCGCCCCTGCGGCGCGAGGGCTGCCGGAACACACCGAAAAAAAGGGCGACCTTGCGGCCGCCCTTCAAGCGCTGTTGGTGCTGAAGGATCAGTCGCGATTGCCCGAGAAGGCGAGGAGCAGGTTCAGCAGACTGATGAAAATATTGTACACGCTCAGATAGACGCTCAGCGTGGCCGTCACGTAGTTCG
>JBBSAN010000203.1:0-9786 GCA_038252265.1 Chloroflexia bacterium | reverse complement strand
GTTGGCCCCCCTCTCCTGCCCCACCGCTGCTATAGCCGGTTTGTTCCTCGGTGATCCCCCCCGGCTGACCGCGCCGCCCCTCTCCCGGCACAACGGGCCGCGCTCCCTCCCGGCTAATCAGACCACGCCCCCCGGCGGCTAAACTCTCTGCGCCCCCCCCACTTGGGCGAGGGCGCACTTCGTCCGCCGCCGGAACCGGCCCGGCGCGCCGCTGCCCCCGGCGGCGGATCATCCCAGGCACCGGGGGATCGGCCACCACCGCAGGAGCCGCCGGGTGCTGTTGCTGCAACTGCTGGTTGATCGCATCGAGCAGCCCGCTGAAATCGTAGCCGTTGTTGTCCTGTCCCCCATCACTGGCCCGGTAGCGATGCACCACGCGCAGATAGCCCCGCTCGATCAGGCTGTTTTTGATCTCGTGGAGGTGCGCCTCGCTGTACCCGGTGCGGAGGGCCATCTTGTTGAGACTGGGATAGGGCAAGTCGCTGGCCCACTGGTAGGAAAGAATATAGCAAACGAACCAGACCTGCTGCGGGCTGAGGGCCAGGGCACCCTGGTAGGTAAAGAGCGCCTGGGGCACGGCGGCGATCCCGTTGCGGGCGATCACCCGGCCAAACCGGGCGGTGAACGTGGTGTCTGGGGGGTCCTCGCCCGCCGCCGGAGCGTCCACGCCGCGAATATCGTTGGCCGGGAGCGCGGTCTGGGCCAGCAAGGTTTCCAGCCGGTCGAAGAGTTGGCCCAGGTCATAGCTGTTGGGAGCCTGGCCGCCGTGGGTTTCGTGCCGCTCCTCGATCTCCAGGTAGCCCCGGCTAACCAGGCGCTGCCGTAGCCGCTTCAGCCAGCTCAGATCCACCCCGCTATTCCGGGCCATTTGCTTGAGGCTGGGAGCCGGGGCCTCCGCCTGCCACTTATAGGCCAGCAGATAGCTGATGAACCAGACTTCCTGCGCGATCAGGTCGAGCGCGCGCTGCTGGTGATACAACGCTTTCGGGACCGTGGCGATCCCATCCTGAAGGATCAATTGGCCGTAACGCGCCGCCCAACTGCGGGGCACCGGGCGATCACCGCTGCTATTAGCTGTTTGATCCGCCGTCCGCCGGGGAGGCCGGGGCACGGGTGGGACCTGAATGACGGTTTCAGGCATAAAAAGACTCCTGCCTATTGACAGGAGAGTCGGCATATGCTATGATGAACGCATCACCAAGCACATATCCGGACCTCCTGTCAGAGGTTCCGACGGTTCCGACAGAGCCACCCCCGCTGCCAGGCTAACGGGTGGCTCTTGTCTTTGGCTCAATTAAGTCCGGCTAGCCCGTTGTCGGCGGCCTAGCCCCTGGTTGCTATATGCAGCTTTCCTCTCTTACAAGCCCCCTGTGCCGTGTTGTGACCACAACAATTTAAGCCTCTTCCAGTTCAGGGCGGCACAGTTCGTACAGTTCATCCACCACCTGCTTGATATCGGTCAGGGTAATCAGCTCGCGCATCGAAATGCTCTCGCGGCTGCCGAGGGTGTCCCGGTAGCTGCTGAGCGACCGGAAGATGCTCCGCAACCGGGCGTTCGCCACACGGGGCTGAATGCCCGTTTCGGACGGGCTGACGACCGCGCGCCCCGCCCCGCCCCGCCCGGCAGACCCGGCCTGGGTGATAGGCGGATCGTCGGGAGCGGCGGGCAAAAAGGCGGGCAGCGTTTCGCCGGTCAGCATTCCCGACCGCAACTGCGCGATCAACTCGGCTCGCCGGGCAGGATCATGTACTTTGAGCAGGTAGGCGACGGCCCGCAGCGTATCCGGCTTGGCCGCGACCAGCGCCCGCACATCCTCTGGCGCTCGCGCCACCCGCAGGCGGTTCACCACGTAGCCCCGATCTTTCCCGATTTCCTGCGCAATCTGCTCCTGTGTATAGCGCAGTTGATCGATCATCAGCTGGTAGGTATCGCCTTCTTCCAACGGTGTCAGGTCGCTGCGCTGAATGTTCTCGGTGATCGCCAGGGTGATCATATCCTCATTCGTCAACCGCTGCACGATCACCGGCAGGCTGGTCAACCCCGCGTGCCGGGCGGCCTCCCGGCGGCGATGCCCGAAGGCCAGTTCATACATCTCCGGCTGGCTGGGGTGCGGGCGCGCCACCAGCGTTCCCTGGAACCCCTGCGCCTTGATCACCCCCGCCAGTTCCGCAATGCTGGACGGATCAATCGCCTGGCGCGGCTGGAACGGATTGTCCAATAGCTGCGGAATCGGGAGCCGTTGCGGGGGCGTCTCCTCGCTGCTCCCCCCGGCAAATAATTTGGAGATGCGCGCGGTGGCGGGCGCGGGTAGCGGCCCTTCATCAAAAAAGCTCACATCCGGGGCGCGGCGCTGCTTAGGCATGGGCGGCTTCCTTCCCGGCGGCCACCGGCCCATCCGTGGCGAGGGTGGCGCCGGCTGTCGTGGCGCGGCCTCCGATCACCGCCAGGATCTCCACCAGCAAGCGCCGGTAATATTCGGTGTAGCGATTGCGCGGGTTGCTATACGCCAGGACCGTGCGCGCATTGGCGACATCTTTGAACACCGCGCTGCGCGGAATGATCGTATTGAAGACCCGCACCGCCCGCGGCCCCAGGGCCTGCTGCAAGGCGGTTGCCATCGCCGTATCCGCGTTGATTGCCTGGGCCATGGTCGCCACCGTCCCCGCGATTTGCAGGCGGCGATTCGCATCCCGCCGGGCCTGCTCAATACTGCGTAACAACTGTTGCAGCCCCCGCACCGAGAGCATTTCTAATTGCGTGGGAATGAGGACATAGTCGCTCGCCATGAAAGCATTGACGGTCAACTTGGAAAGGTTCGGGCCAGAGTCGATGATGATATAATCGTAATGACTGTGGACGGCACTGAGGGCATTCTTCAGGCACGCTCCCCACAGCGGCTTGCGGCTCAGTTCGGTGTCGGCCTCTGCGGCATCTGTGTTGATGGGGGCCAGGTCCACACCGAACGGCGTGGGCAGAATCACCTCGGCCACCCGTGGCTCCTGGTCATCCAGCATGGCGGTATAGATGGTATGGGTCAGCGCATCAGGGTTATGGCCGAGCGTAAAGGTCAAATGGCCCTGCGGATCGAGGTCCACCAGCAAGACCCGCTGGCCCAGTTGCCACAGCAGCACCCCCAGGTTGGCCGCCAGGGTCGTTTTGCCCACTCCCCCCTTCTGATTGGCGATCACAACCGTCACCGGGCCGTCGTGCCGGTTGCCGGAGCGCTGCATCAGGAACTCCTCCAGATCCGCCTCGGCAATACGGTTATGCCCCCCCCGCGTCTCAATAGCGTGCAACTGGCCGTCCTGGATATAGCGCCCGACCGTACGGGGACTGACCCCCAGCCGTTCGGCTACCTGGGCCGTCGTCAACATCCTCCCACGATTTGTCATAGTATCTCCTGTCCTCTTTGTCCGGTTTGTCGCATTGTACTGTGAATCAGGACACTTTGTCAACCCCCTTTTTCCACAAAGATTCCCACTACTTTGTGGGGATAAGCAACCCCCCGCGCGGCCCTCTCGGTAGCTGATCAAGACTAGATCATCAAGGTCTACACCGACCATTAATAGTATCTTAAATACAATAACATTCCCGGTTGGTTAGTGTTGTGACCACAACATATTTGTACGTTTGCTAAGACCATTCGATTTGTTGTAGCCACAACAAGATTAGCTATTACCTCATCCATATTGTTATAGCCACATCAATGCTGCTGTGTACTAATAAGCCCACCAGGGACTTCATATCAATTAAATGTTGTAGCCACAACAAAACAGACTTCCTAAATGGAGCTGGTGATAGCTCCAGAGTGAAGTCCTAAAACGCTGGTCGCGTCCACTGGAGCAGCCGTATTGCCCTGTCGAAATCAACCTGCTATCATTCCGGCACAGCCTTACGCGCACAACGTCCATTCTTGCAACCCGCCTAACTGTCCACCCACGGCTGCTGCAAAATCGTTCGTTAGCCCTGGCTGCCCCCCAAACGAGGCCGCTCCTGAGCAGATGCTGACCGGCAATAGGGCAGGGGGGTTGTAGGGCAATTGGTCTCCCGCTGGTGCCTCGAAAACTACCCAGCCGTATAAGCTACAGAGCCGCTATCAATGCTCGCCGAACTGCTAGGAGCAGCAGTGAGCAGAACTTATGTTCTGCATATTGCGATAATCTGACACAGCGCTTTCTGCGGATCACTATCCAGGTGCAGCCGGGTCAGGGTCAAGCCGTGCTGATCTCGATCTGGGGACCAGGTTGAGTTCCTGGTAGATGGTGATGGTCCCGGCCCACTGGGGATGTTATCGTTAACGGGATTTATAACAATAGAGCACACCAGATAAACGGCATCAAGCGGGTAGCCCGGTTCAACCGGCTTTTCCGCCGCTGAAATGGTGCCAATCCGGGGTAATAAGGGACAGAATGCAGGGTAATCGGGGCATTTTGGCGTGATAATGGTCTGCCGGGTTGTTGACTTCCCCGTTTGATCTGCTATAATTTTATCGATAACATCAGCGATAACATCCTGAGTCTTCTCCAGGCGGCCCCGATGTCTACCGTCAGACGAGCGACGATTAAACAGGTGGCCGCCGAAGCGGGCGTGTCCACGCAGCCAGTCTCACGGGTCATCAATGGCCGCCCAGAGGTGGCCGATAAGACGCGCGAAGGGGTGCAAGGAGTCATCGCCCGGCTGAACTACCAGCCGAGCGCGGTGGCCCGCAGCCTCATTGGCCGCCGCACCCATACCATCGGGGTGGTCGGCAGCGGGATCGAATACTTCGGGCTATCCCGGCCAGCGTCCGGGATCGAGAAGCAGGCCGCCGACTTCGGCTTCTCGGTCTTGCTGTCGCTGCTTCACGCGCCCGACACCGTGCAGGTCGAGCCGGTGCTGACGGAGATGCTCTCGCGGCAGGTGGCGGGGATTATCTGGGCGGTCCCGGAGATCGCGGGCAATCGCCGCTGGATCCGGAATTTCAGCCGACCGGCGGTGCCGTGGTCTTCCTGACCATGCAACCTCAGCCCGACCTCTCGGTCGTCTCCCTGGATAACCGCACCGGCAGCCAGCTGGCAACCGAGCACCTGCTGGCGCAGGGCTACCAGCATATCGCGCTGATCACCGGCCCCCTGACCTGGTGGGAGGCCCAACAACGCCAGATCAGCTGGCAGGCGGCGCTCGCTGCCGCCGGGCGGGTCGTTGCGCCGCAGCACATCGTCGATGGCAACTGGAGCGCGGCGAGCGGGGAGCACGCCTTCGTCACCCTGCGCGAACAGTACCCTGATATGGACGCCGTCGTTGCCTCGAACGATCCGATGGCGCAGGGGGTGCTGCACGCCGCCTGGATGACGCAGGTGCGGGTGCCGCAGGATCTGGCCGTCGTCGGCTTCGACGACATCCCGGAAGCCTCCTATTTCATTCCCCCGCTGACTACGGTGCGCCAGGAGTCCACCGAACTGGGCGCGACCGCCGTCCGGCTCTTGAGCCGCTTGATCGACTCCTGGCAGGAAACGGGCCGGATCGCCACGCTGGAGTCGGCCTGGTTGCAACCCAAATTGATCGTCCGCGCCAGCTCCATCAGTCGGGAGCAGGCGCGCAGCGCGCCCTACCTATAAGGCGAAGGAGGCAAGGAGACCTGTTGCGCGGCAGTGATGACCGAGGATGCCGCCCGCAGCGTCTGGCTGGCGCTGGGCATCCCCGACGAGATCGCCCCGGACGACGTGGCGAAACTGCACCATCGCTACACGCACGTCTACGACCAGTAAGAGGATCCCTGGCGGATGATTCGACCAGACAATTTTCTATCACAAGGGAGAGGGTTACGATGATCGATCTCAAACAATTCGAAGTCTGGTTCGTCACCGGCAGCCAGCATCTTTATGGCCCGGAGACGCTGGAACACGTGGCGGCGCATTCCCGCCAGATGGCCGAGGCGCTGGGGCAGTCCCCCGCGATCCCGGTTCGGGTCGTCTTTAAGCCGGTCATGACCGGGAGCGCTGGCATCCGCGATTTGTGCCTGGAAGCCAACACCGCCCCGGCCTGCATCGGGCTGATTACCTGGATGCATACCTTCTCCCCGGCCAAAATGTGGATCGCCGGGCTGGCGGCGTTGCAGAAACCGTTCGCCCATCTGCATACGCAGTACAACCGCGAGATCCCCTGGGCCGAGATTGACATGGATTTCATGAACCTGAACCAGTCGGCCCACGGCGACCGCGAGTTCGGCTTTATCGCCAGCCGGATGCGCCTGAACCGCAAGGTGATCGTCGGCTTCTGGCAGGACGACGATGTACAGGCCGCGTTGGGGGCGTGGGCGCGCGCCGCCTGCGCCTGGCACGACTGGCAGGGAGCGCAGGTCGCCCGGTTTGGGGACAACATGCGTGAGGTCGCCGTCACCGAGGGGGATAAGGTGGAGGCCCAACGCCGCCTGGGCTACTCGGTCAATGGCTATGGGGTCGGCGATCTGGTGGACGTGGTGAACCAGGTGGGGGAGGGGGAGATTGACGCGTTGCTGGCCGAGTACGCGACGCGCTATGCCGTGGCCCCGGAACTGCGCGCCGGTGGTGCCCGCCACCAGTCGCTGCGCGAAGGTGCCCGGCTCGAAGCGGGCATCCGGCGCTTCCTCGAAGCGGGCAATTTCAAAGCGTGGACGACGACCTTCGAGGATTTGCACGGGATCGACCAGCTTCCCGGCCTGGCCGCGCAACGGCTGATGGCCGACGGCTATGGCTACGGCGGCGAGGGCGACTGGAAAACCGCCGCCCTGGTGCGGGCGATGAAGGTGATGAGCGCGGGGCTGGCCGGGGCACCTCGTTCATGGAAGACTACACCTATCACCTCAGCCCCTCCGGCATGAAGATCCTGGGGTCGCACATGCTGGAGGTATGCGAGACCATCGCCGGGGAGCAGCCGCGGCTGGAAGTCCACCCGCTCTCGATCGGCGGCAAAGCCGACCCGGTGCGGCTGGTGTTCGATGCGGGCACCGGCCCCACCGTGGCGGCCTCCATCGTGGATGTCGGTTCGCGCTTCCGCATGATCGTCAACGAAGTAGACGGGGTGCCGATGGACGCGCCGCTGCCCAAACTGCCGGTGGCGCGGGCGCTCTGGCTGCCGCAGCCCGACCTGAAGATCGCCACCACCGCCTGGATCCTGGCCGGGGGGGCACATCACACCAGCTTCAGCTATGCCCTGACGGTGGAACACCTGGAAGACTTCGCGGCGATGGCGGGCATGGAGTTCTTGCTGATCAACCGCGACCCGCGCCTGGCCGAGTTCAAAAAGGAGATCCGCTGGAACGATCTGTACTACCTGCTGGCGAAAGGGCTGTAGCCGGACGCTGATCGTCCGGGATGCATCCTTTCGTCCGGTACAAAAGGGGTCGTGCGCGAGGCTGCCCCCTGGGCTTGTCTGTCTGACGGCGCGCCGCGTGGCCGCCGTCGTCCCCGTGTTCCCCATAGTTGTTGCCGAGACCCTAGGCGATCCCGGCGCGATCTTGCGCTGCAAGAAAGATCGGCCTGTGTCCCGAAAATCGCCGGGCCGACGGGATTATCCCCGATCTGACCGTGCGGGAAAACATCATCCTAGTGCTGCAAGCGAATCGCGGCTGGCTGCGGTTCCTCAGCGCGAAGGAGCACACGGCGCTGACGGCACGCTCAATTCCTGGTGGACGCGCATCTTCGTCGGCGCGCTGACGCTGTTCTTTATCGGGATGCAGCGACTCCTCAGCCGCAGGAGCCAGGCGAACCGGTAAGGGGCCAGGGGACTGCACCCCGGTCCGGCAACACGTCCACGACCGTCCCCGTTGCCAGGTCGCACATGATCGTACCGTACGTTTGCCTTTTCCGTTTGGCCCAATCAGCGACCCTTTCGCCGTAGGGACCATAGAGGTTACCTTACTGCCGCGTCCCACGGGGCGTGCGGCTGTTTCTCACCAAACGTTCACCTCCGTACCCCGGCTTCTTCACGTTCGTCTGCTAGCATAGAGGGGAAGGCCGCCTACCACATTCGGGCGATGACTCGGCGTGGTTTTCTTTGTGCGACCCCGCCGCCCTGACTCCCGAATCTGGAGACCGGCGGCAAGAGGCCATGTCCATCCTCGGCGGCATGGCCGCATACCGAGCAGTCGTGGAGAAAGGAAATAGCTCAGATGGAAGATGGAAGACACAACGACGCGCCCATAAACACCGCAAACACCACCAATGGTGCCAACCAGGAGGATCCCCGCCTGACCACCCGCCAGGGCCACCCGGTCTACGACAATCAGAATATGCGTACGGTCGGGGACCGTGGCCCGGCCACGCTGGAGAACTACCACTTCGTCGAAAAACTCAGCCACTTTGACCGCGAACGCGCCCCGGAGCGCGTGGTCCATGCGCGGGGTGCCGGCGCGCACGGGTACTTTGAAGCCTACGGGACGATTGGGGCCGAACCCGCTAGCACCTACACGCGAGCCTCGTTATTTCAAGAACGTGGCAAGCGCACCCCCCTTCTCGTGCGCTTCTCTACCGTCATCGGTGGGCGCGACTCGGCAGAGACGGCACGCGACCCCCGCGGCTTTGCCGTCAAGTTCTACACCGACAACGGCAACTGGGATCTAGTCGGCAATAACCTGCCGGTCTTCTTCATCCGCGATGCCATCAAGTTCCCGGACGTGATCCATGCCCTCAAGCCGTCGCCGGATACCTTCCGGCAAGAGCCGAACCGCATCTTCGATTTCATGAGCCTCACGCCGGAGTCCATGCACATGCTCACCTGGTTGTTCAGCCCGCGCGGCATCCCCGCAACTTACCGGCACCAGGACGGCTTCGGGGTCAATACCTACTGCATGGTGAACGCCCGGGGCGAGGGCGTGCTCGTGAAATTCCACTGGAAGACCCAGCAGGGCATCCAAAGCCTCACCCAGGCCCAGGCCAACGCGATTCAAGCCACCGAACTGGGCCATGCCAGCAAGGATCTGCGCGACGCTATCGAGCGGGGGGACTACCCGGAGTGGGAGCTGAATGTTCAGATCATGGCCGACACGGAGCACCCGGAACTCGACTTCGACCCCCTCGATGACACCAAGATCTGGCCTGAAGACCTGTTCCCCCTGCGCCCGGTGGGGCGGATGGTTCTGAACCGCAACCCTGTGGACTTTTTTGCGGAGGTAGAACAGGCGGCCTTCGGCACCGGGGTGCTGGTGGATGGGCTTGATTTCTCTGACGACAAAATGTTGCAGGGGCGGACCTTCTCCTACTCGGACACACAACGTTACCGCGTCGGGCCTAACTACCTGCAACTGCCGGTCAACCGGCCCACAGCACCAGTGGCGACCAACCAGCGCGACGGACAGATGGCCTACTATGTGGACCAAACAGGCTCGAACCCCAAGGTGAACTATGAGCCGAACAGCACGGGAGGCCTCAGTGAGACGCTCAGGTCAGCCCCTGAGTACACACCGCAAGTCGCCGGGCCGGTGGGCCACTTCAAGATCAGTCGCACCAACGATTACAAGCAAGCCGGCGAGCACTATCGCGCCATCGAGCCTTGGGAGCGCGACGATCTGGTTCTGAACCTCGTTGACAACCTGAGCCAGTGCGAAAAGCATATCCAGGAGCGTATGGTGTGGCACTTCACCCAGTGCGACCGGGAGTTTGGTGCCCGCGTGGCGCAAGGTCTCGGGTTGGGCGTTGGCCTGCCCGAGCCGGAGCCGGCGGCAGTGCGCTGACAGGTCGCGGCGTCCGCAGGTCCCGGCACCGCGCGACCCGCTAGTGGGGTGTTTGCCCTGGCGCAGGCCCTTTGGTTTCACGGGCTTGTAAAAGAAT
>JBBSAN010000202.1:0-9795 GCA_038252265.1 Chloroflexia bacterium | reverse complement strand
GGCTCCAGTAGACCCGAGGAAGACGGAAAAGGCCGGGGCGGCGCCCACAGGAAGCCGGGGATGCTGGAGCCGCCGCTCTATACGCAGCTTACCAGTGTTTCCTGAGAGTTACCTGAGAGGGAGCTAAGAATTCCCTAAGAGTCGCCCGCAACTGCGGGCGGCAGCGTGGGCGACCATGCCGCACCTCCTGGCCCTGGGGCACCAGCGGATCGCGCTGATCGACCGCCGGGCCGACCCCCTTGCCGTGCAGGACCCGGGCGAGCGACAGGCGGGCTACTGGCAGGGGCTAACGAACGCCAGGTTGCCGCTACGCCCCGATTATGAGGTGATTGCCGATTACAGCCCGGAGGCCAGGCAGGCGGTGCGGGCCTCCGGGCAGGCCTTGCCCACGCCGCTCATGGCGGTGCTGGTGGGCAGCGACGCCCAGACCTCAGTGGGATCACGGCGGGTGCTGGGCGTCTTGCTGGCCCTCTATGCCTGTGCTATCTTCGGCTATGTCGCTGCCACGCTCGCCACCTTTTTCGTGGGACGCGATGTGGCCGATCCCCAGGTCAGCATGGCGGGTGCCGCCATGCTGACCGCCTTGCAGGCCGAGATCGCCGCGCTGCACGCCGCGCCTAGTCGCTGTGCGGGACGGCGAGCGCCCAGACCGGGTAGCGATTGGGCGTATCCAAGCGCGCGCAGACTGCGGCGCACCGGGTGTTGATCCGCTCCCGGTCGGGCGTGAGCCGCACCCCGGCATCGGCGGCGGCCATCGTGCGGGCCAGGTGGTCGTCCACCACGGCACGCCGGGCAGGGTCGGCCGTCGCCAGCCCCAGCTCCCCCAGGATGTCGAGCATCCGCTCCAGCACCTGCACATCGGCCTGGCCGTAGCGCCGGATCTGGTCGAGCGCCAGGTCTGCCAGCCCGCTGAAGGTCGGTCCCGGCGCGATCACCCGCACCGTGTCGCCATCCCGGCGCACGGGCGAGGGGATCGCTCGCCCCGCCACCTCGCGCAGGATGGCCCCCAGATAGCCCAGGCAGGTGGTCGCCGTCGTCGGGTCGTTGATCCCCGGCGACAGGGCTTTCACCGCGATCTCTTCCAGTTGGGCGATGCCGAACCCGACGTCCTGCCGCATGGTGCGCTGGTTGCCGATGGCGAACAGACCCTGGATCGTGCGTGTCAGATCGGCGTCGGCCCGCCCGGTCGGGTAGACCTGGGCCAGCCGCTGCCCGGCCAGCAAGAAGGTGCCCGGCTCATGGTTCAGCACAATCTGCAGATCGTGTCGGCGCGCCGTCTCCAGCAACGTGTCGGCTGCGACCAATTGCAAGAACCCGGTACGGGGCGCAGGGATGAGTGTCCCTGGCGTCGCGAGGACCGGTGCCGTCTCTTCCGGCGCGCCCTGGCCCAGCGATTCGGGGAACAGTCGCTGCACGGCAGCCACCGTCTCCTCCGCGATCTCCGCGCTCAACGTAGAGACCTGGATCGACTGGGCAATGTGGTGAATAAAGAAGATGAACAGGCCGGTGTCGATCAGCGCCAGCGCAATGGCTCCCGTGACGCCGAGCGCAGGCACAAACTCCAGCGATCCCGTCCGCACGGTGCGCAGAATGAGCAGGCAGTAAGTGAAGGTGGCGAGCAGCATCCCCAGGACCACCTGGTTGGCGCGATCGCGCATGAAGGTGCGCAGCACGCGAGGGCTGAACTGGTTGGAGGCCAGCGAGAGGGCCACCACGGTGACCGAGAAGACCACACCGGCCACCGTCAGCATCGACCCGGCGATGCTCGCCAGCAGGCCGCGCGCCCCTTCCGGCCCCGCCTCGAACACAAGCGGTACCGAGAGGACGAGATCGCGGCCCTCCAGGCTGTGGTCGAGGGCCACCAGTGCCAGGGCGGCGGCGACACCCGCGCCGAGCAGCACGGCGGGCACAAACCACAGGCTCGATTGAAGATTATCCCAAAACTGACGCACGCGCATATCCGGCTCCCCCATTCACGGGTTGCTTCCTGGCAGGTGCTCGGTAATCGCCAGGGTGTATATAGTCCTCCATCATATCATATAATGTGGTCCCGTGCGGCCTGATTCATAGCGCCACGAGTGAGAAATACCGTGCGCTATGAGTGAGAAATACCGCCGCAACGCGCATACAGTGTTTGAGATTCATCTGCACTGGTGTGGGTCACCAAGTACCGGCGCGCCGCACTCGCCGGTGAGGTGGGCACCCAGGCGCGCGAACTGCTCCGCGAGATCTGTGCCCATGAAGCTGTGGTGATCATCAAAGGGCAGATTGCCAAGGATCCTGTGCAGCTGTTTGTCGCGCTCTCCCTGCAGGTGACGATCCGTCGCTTGGTGCAGCGGCTGAAAGGCAAAACGGCCTACAAGTTGCTGCACGAGTATCCGGACTTGCACAAGAAGTTCTAGGGCCAACATCTGTGGACGCGGGGCTATTTTTGTTGCAGCAGTGGTAATGTCACCGAGGGGGTGAACGCCCAGTATATTGCGAACCAGCATCGCGAATAGCGATAGTGATTTTCGGGTCGACGGGGAGGTATCCGCCTAGCAGAGACCCCGTCGGCTTCAGATCACTTGGTAGTGGGGGCTTCAAGCCGAGCTTGGCACGGAACAGGACTTGCAGTCCGTTACTCAGAAGCCGCCGCCTCAAAGGCAATGGCGTATTCACTCAAGCGGATGCGCCGGACGAGATCGCAGCCGCGATTACCGCGCTGTACGCTGCCGGGTCGGATCGGTCGCCGGGCGCGGAAACGGGCTAGGAGGGTCTACGGTGGTTTTTTAACGATTGGTCGACCATCGGGCGTACTATCCTGGCGGGCACGCTAGCCTATGTCGCGCTAGTGATTGTACTGCGCGTTTCCGGGAAGCGGACGCTGTCCAAGATGAATGCCTTCGACCTGGTGGTGACGGTGGCCTTCGGCTCGATCCTGGCTACCATCTTGCTGTCCAAAGACGTGGCCCTGGCCGAGGGGGTCACGGCGTTCCTCACGCTGGTCGTGCTCCAGTTTCTGGTCGCCTGGACCGCCGTGCCGGTCGGGTGGTTCCGCCGCCTGATCAAGTCGCAACCCACGCTCCTCTTTTATCAGGGCGCGTTCCTGCACACCGCGCTGCGTGCCCAACGGGTGGCGGAAGAAGAAGTCCGGTCTGCGGTCCGGGCGCAGGGGGTGGCCGACCTGGGCCAAGTGGCTGCCGTTGTGCTGGAGACCGACGGCAGCTTCACCGTGGTACAGGCGGCGGACGGCGCGGCGGGGCAGGGCAGCCTGTCGGCCTTGCAGGGGGTGGAAGGATACCCGCCGCAGGACGCGGCGCACGATACCGGCACGGCCCATCCGGTTCAGCCCATCCAGGCTTCCCCGATTCCATAGCCGTGTGCTCCCCAGCGGGGTATACACCAAATAGACAGCCCGGCACCGCGCCCATTGTACGCCGCGCCAGCTGCGGCTATCTACTACCCGGGCATGTGCCCGCCGCAGGCACATCTCTTCTTGATCCCGGTGCGCACCAGGAACCAGTTGGCCGAGTAGCTGGTCAGGCAGCCCGACAGTCTCGCCAGCTGCATCATGAACCAGAACACGGCATTGCCAGCCTCCAGGCCCGCCGGGAAGAAGCCCCACCGCGCGAGCGCCCTCCAGCCGAACATGCCCACCTCGAAGGCGATCAGTGAGAGTGTGTCGGCTTGGATCGCGGCCACAATGCCCTCCGCACGACCAGGTGCTGCATGGGTGCCGTGGCCCAGAACTGAAACAGGACGCCCAGCACGTAGGCTATTGCAAAGTCCGCCAGGTAGGCAGTCCCCAGTGCCGCGCCGAACAAGACCAGGCCGGTGAGCGCGAGGGTCGTCTTGCTCAGCACATCGCCCAGAGTACAGCCAGCCCCGCAGTGGCTGGTGAGACCAGCACCTGCTGCCATAACGACTTGGCTGGCGCGTCGTGGGCGGCATGGCGCTCAGTCGTCGTTGCAGGGGCGGCCCGCACGTCGCCGGTGGTGCCGCCGGACGCGATGGTCGCGCGGGTTCAGGAAGTCCTCAAGTACCTGCCGCCGGAGCGCCTCTTCCTGCACCCCGACTGTGGGTTCGGCACCATCGCCCGCCGCCCCATGAACCCGCCGGACACCGCTGCGCGCCAGCGGGCGACGATGACCGCCGCCCTCCTGCAGGCGTACGGAGCGGCGGCATCAATCAGGGCGGCAAAAGACGCTCAGCGGATCAGATCACGCCCCGCCGCAAGCGCGACCGCGCCCCCGGCGATGAGCGCCAGGCCGACGAGCCGGTGCCCCCGCAGGGCGACGACGATGCCGGTGGCGATCGCTCCCAGGCCGATGAGCGTGCTCACCTGATGGACGCAGGCATCGGCGTCGGCTTCCGAGCGGCCCTGCTCCACCAGGGTCCACTTGAGGATGGTGCCAGCGTCGAAGATCGGCAAGGGCACCAGGCTGCCGAAGAAGAGGACACCGTGGCCGAGGCAGGACACGTCGGCGAGGTCGCGGGCCGCCGAGTCGGGTCGCGTCGCTCGGCGCCAGAGGAGGCTGAGCAGCAGGCCGAGCAGGCTGGCCGTTGGCCCGCCGAGGGCGCGCATACGGTGGGTGCCGGGCGGCACCGTGTTGTCGTCGTAGAGCGTGCGCGGGATGCCCAGCACGACCAGTACTCGGTCCATTGGGGCACCGGCTAGGCGGGCACTGACGGTGTGTCCCAGGACATGCCCCAGGTCGGCGGTCACGGCGAGGGCCAGGCCCAGCCCGCCGACCAGCAACCGCTCGGCCCGGCCGCGCTCCGGGTGGTGCCGCCCGGCCAGCCAGACCAACCCGCCCCCCAGGACGACCAGGTCACCCCAGTAGGCCGCCGGCACCTGGACCGGTACGTCGTTGAGCCGGAAGAGGACCGGCGCGTCGCTGGTGGGTGGCTCGGTACTCATCGCGGTGCGTCCGGATGGTGCGTGGCCCGGGCGCGGGTGACCAGGTGCCCGCTCTCGCGGGCGGTGCGGACGGGCGCCGCGAAGGAGGCCCCTACCGACGCGGCGTCTGCCAGGGCTGTCCATTCTACGGGCGGTCCGTCCCGGTAGCGGTCGATCCGTTGGGTGTGGAACGCGCCTGCGCGGGGGCAGGAAGCCGGATCGTAACCCCCCGACCGGATCGCGTTCGAATCGAATGGCTCGCGTAGCATGGTCGTCCCTCCTACAGCCATTATATACCTCGCCGTCGCTCGCGTCTACCCCCCTGGCTGATCGTTAGCCCGCCGCGCGCCCAGGACGATCGGGCGGCTGCGCCCGCTTTCACATCGCTTAACGGTGACGACTGGGTGGATGTCGTGGCGCGTAACCTCTCCAAACCGTTATACGAACGGGCAACTCTTGCAAACATGGCTCACGGATCATGAGAGCCGCTACGTGCTTGTGCATATTGCCAACCACATCATGGGCCGGATCCAAGCATCAATACCGGGCAATTATCGATCTCGCTGTCTAATGGCTGGCGTTTAGCCGAATGAGCTTGCCACCCTCTGCTCAGTACGCTGCAACCGCCGCCCCAATGCGCGCACTATTCAAAAAGTCTTGGAGACTGTTAGGAACGTTTGTTGGCGATGCTCGGGCGGGCGGCACCCATCCCCAGGAAAGACTACAAGCGCAAACATCGAGGATGAAGCACGCAAGTATTGCGGCGGCAGTCGGCAGAGGCAGGAGCAGGCACTCGGCGCGGTGGTGTGGGTCGCGCTGGCGGGCACCGCCGTCAGCCCGTGCAGGACGTAGGGAGCGCGCTGCTCGAGCAGTGCTGACTCCCCGGAGTTGAACCCGGCGGGGCGGGTGTTCGAGGAAGTGCAGCGCCGCATCCCGCCATTCTACCCGATGTATGCTGTCCAACGCGACCGGTTCCACTACCGGACCAGGGCGAAAGAAGCGGTGGGATGGCCGCGCAGCACCAGATATACGGGGGAATCCCTCGCGTTGGCGTGGCCTTCGGTCAACGCTCCACCTCGGGACGCCGCTCCGGCGGAGTCAGAATGGGCGGTTTGGCCCGGGTAGCCGGGCGACGCCGCCGGACCTTCCATCCCTGCCAGGGGAGTTGCGCCGTCGGCACCGGGGCCGGGACCGCCCGCCCTTCGATCAATCCGCAGGCGACGCGCAGATCATCCGGCTGCCCCACCAGCATCAATATGTCGCCCTCGATCAGGCTGGTGTCCCCGTGGGGGATCACTACTTCTCCTTGCCGCCGAATACCCAGCACCAGCACGGTCCCCGGCAGCCGCACCTGCCGCAAAGCGCGCCCAACTAACGCTGCATTCGCCAGGTGGGCATCGGCCAGGTCCACGCCGTCGCCCCGTGCGGTCAACATGCTGAACGCAGCAGGAAAGCGCAATGCGCTCTCCAGGGCCAGTGCGGTGGCCGTGGCCGGTTGCACCAGGCGAACCTCCAGCGCGGCCAGAGGGCGGGTATAGTGCGGGTCATCCAGGTTAGCGATCAGCACCGGCACCCCGAACTGCGCTTTGGCTTGGCGGCAGACCGCCAGCACCAGTTCCGGGGCATTGGTCACGCTGATCAAGGCCGCAGCCTGAGCGGCTCCGGCGGCGGCGAGCACCGCCGGGTCGCGGGGATCGCCGGGCGCGACGGCGAACCCGGCCTGCTGCAGCTCGGCCAGGGACTGCGGGTCGGGGGCAACAAAGGTGATCGCCTCCCCCTCGCGGCGCAAGCGCCCGGCCAGCAGCCGCCCCAGCGGCCCGGTGCCCAGGATGATCACGCCCTGGCGGGCCGGTTCGGCGACCGGCCCGAGCAGCCGCCCGAAGAGGATCGGCGAGAGCGTGCAGGTGACGACCGCGACGAGGATGATCGCTGCGTTGACTGGGGGTGTGATCAGGTGCAGTTCGAGGGCGATGGCCGACGCGGCGATGATCAACGAGAGGCGGGCCGCCAGGAGGGTCCCGGCGGCCCAGGTTTCGCGCCAGGGAAACACACTGCGGAACAGCAGGGCGGGGATCAGCTTGACCAGATAGGCCGCCGCAATCAGCACCGGCACCAGCACCAGGGCCGCCGGGGACACCAGCAGCGCCGGCAGGTCGAAATTGGCCCCGACCATAATAAAAAAGAGCGGGATGAAAAAGCCGTAGCCGAGCGCCTCCAACTTCTCGCGCAACGGCGACTCCGCGTTTTGGCGGCTGACGCTGATCACCGCGCCGGCCAGGAACGCCCCCAGGATCGTCTCGACGCCGAGCGCCTCGGCCAGCACCACCCAGATGATCATCAGCGCGAACGCACCGCGCACCTGCACCTGGGCCGTGGCGTGCGATAGGTCGGTCAGCAGCCGGGTCAGCCCCGGCACCCGGCGCGCCCAGTGGCCCAACTTGGCCGCGGCAACGAAGGCGACGAGCAGAATCATAAACAGCAACAGGTCCAGGCTCGGTCCCTTACGCGTGACGGCGATGGTCAGGCTGAGCAGGAGCAGCGTGGCGAAATCGCTGATCAGCGCAGTGATCAGGAGCGTTTGCCCGTACGGGCTGGCGATCAAGCCGCGCTCCTTGAGCACCGGCACGACCACGCCCACCGACGTGGTGCTAAGGATGAGGCCCATTAACAGCGCGTTTTCAGTCAGGCCAAGCGCCGCCAGCGCGGCCCCAATCCCCAACGCCAGCAGCACGGTCGCGCTGAAGATCAGGATCGCCAGCGGCACCGGGCGCTGCCAGCGGGGGCGCGGGGTGTCGCCGCCCGCACCCGTGACCAGGGCGTTGAAGTTGACCTCCAACCCGGAGAGAAACATCAGGAAGGCGAAGCCGAACCCGGCGAGGAAATCGAGCGTGGGGGTGGATTGGACCAGGTTGAGGCCGCTCTTGCCGATCAGGATGCCTGCCGCGATCTCGCCAACCACGATCGGCAAACGCACAATCCGCACACGGCTGACCACGACCGGCACCACCGCGGCCAGTACGGTGATGAACAACAGGGAGACGAACGGCGCATGAAGATCCATGAACGGTCCTCCATAACGAAGGCGGTTGAACCATAAACGAAGCACTTCCGGCACGCTCTATGTGCCAAGAGGAAGTGCTTTGTTTACAGGCCGGAAGGCAGGAGTCAACTCTGGTGAGGAGCGCGGGGTGCGACCCCGCGCTCCTCACCAGGGGTGGTTCCTGCTTATGGTTGCGCCTGGAGTACCTGCCGACCCAGGGGGCTGAGGGTAATACTCCAGGGGGTGCCGAGCGCTTCGGGATGATACTCGAAACGTGCCCGCTCGAAGTACTGCACCGTGGTGGTCTGGTCGCCGATCTGCGCAGGCTGCTCTTCGCTGATCGGGTAGCCGAAGATCGCCAGTCCGTCGTGCGCCTCCCAGAAGTCGCGGAACCCGCCGTCCAAGTTATGCCCCGTCACCGGGAAGTACCGTGCGCCCTTCAGCGGCGGCACTGCTGGATCGGGTGGATGCATCATCGCGCCCAGGAGAGCCAGGGTGATCGGCCCGTTGCCGCTCTGCTCCATGCGGGCGCGCTCAAAGGTCTGCACCGTCGTGGTGGTGCCATCGGCGGCGGTGGCCGGCTGCGCGTCGGTCAACGGGTAGCCGAAGATCGCCAGCCCGCCGTGGTTTTGCCAGAAGGCCAGGAAGTCGTTTGCGACCAGGTGGCCGGTTTCCGGGAAGAAGTGATGCGTGGCATCGTTCGCCGGGGGTGCCACCGGGAGCGGGGTGGGCGTGGGTGCAGGTAGTTCCGTGGCCGTTGCAGCGGTCGTCGGTGCGGTCGCATCGGCGGGTGTCGTCTCGTCGGGCATCAGGCCCGGCACCACGCGGAAGCCCCAGGCGGTGTGGGCGGTTTGCCCATCGGCGGTTTGCGCCGCCACCTGCATCTGGTACGGTCCCAGCAAGAAGGTCTGCGCGCGGGCCGAGGCGGTGACGTGGGTTCCGCCCGTCGCCGGGTCGAGCGTGACCACCAACGGTTCGCCTTGCAAGGTCATCGTCACGGTCAGCACGGGCGCCGGGCTGTCAATCACGAGGGTGATCGGCAAATCGCCGCCCCGCCCCAGCACGCCATCGGTCGCCGGGGTATGGTCGCCAAAGGTGATCGCCCCGCCCAGCGGGGCGGTGATCGGGTCGGAGGCCTTCGCCGGTTCCGCAGTGCGGGGCACCAGCAGGGTGAACGCGAAGACCACGGCGACCCCTCCCGCCAGGAGCCAGGCCCAGGCGCGGCGGCTGCGCGGCGGGGTCGCCAGGGCCGTCAGCGCGGCGGCCTCTTGCACCCCCACTTTGGTGCCCAGTCCCTCATATTCGCTGACCTGCACGCGGCTGATCAGCCCCATCAAGCGGCCCTGCTCGACCACGGGCACATAGCCAGGGTCGGGCTGGCCCGCGCTGGCCCCGCTAGCCGGGGCGGGCGGCAATTGGCGGGCAAAAGCGACCAGCACGTCGGCCAGCCGCGACTCCGGGCGGACCACGGTGAAGGCGGACGCCGGGATCATAAAGGTCTGCACCGCCGTGGTCGGCCAGGTGCCCTGCAACGTGTCATCGGTGAGCGCCACCGGGAGCAGGCCCACGAATTGGCCGTCGCCATCCTGCACCGCCAGCACCGCGTCGGCGGCGACCTTCTCGGCCCCCCAGAGCACGTTGGACAGCGTATCACCGGGTGCGATCACGCGCCCCGGTTGGTGCATCAGTTCGCCGGCGGTCAGGGTTTCCATGACCTGGCGGGTACTGGCGCGGCGTTCCACTTCGACACCGCCTTCGCGGACCGCCCAGGCCAGGGCCAGCAAGGCCAGACCGGGGGCCACCCCCGCGCCCTGGAAGAACACGACCACCCCGGCCCCGGCCAGCGCAATCGCTGCCAGCAGGCCCAGCCGCC
>JBBSAN010000201.1:0-9801 GCA_038252265.1 Chloroflexia bacterium | reverse complement strand
TTGTCTGGGGTCCCCCCCGGGCCCCCCCACCCCCGGACAACCGCGCCGCTCCCCGGGCGCGGCCCCCTGGCGTTGGCGCCCCCCCCCCCCCCCGCTTGGCGGGGGCCCCGGCGGGGCTTCCACCAGCCCCCGCTCGCTGTTGATGGGCGAGCCTACTACTCCTGTTCACAGCCTCGTATATATGAGCACAGGCTCCCAAATAGGAGCCTGGTGCGTGGGGTGGAGATTAGGGGGCTCGAACCCCTGACCTCGACACTGCCAGTGTCGCGCTCTCCCAGCTGAGCTAAATCCCCGTTTGCCCCGCTATTATACCAAATCACCCCAAAAATTGCAAGGTTCCGATCGGCGGAGAGATTGATCGGTCGGAGGGTGGAATTAAGAACACCTAACAAAACCTGTAGAACATCAGAAATAAGAACACAGAGTAGCCATCAATGAAGAACGTAGCCATAAATGAGGAGCCGCAGCCCGTACGCGATAAAAACGCTCACTAGAGCCACTAACAGCACCCAGCCAAGTAACTTGATAAGCTGGTAGACGCTGGATACAGGTTTACGATGGAGGGATCTCCCCCATAATCGGTAAAGCACGAACGACGCCAACCCTGCCAGTACTGCGAACACTGCCCATGCACAGGTGTAGATTATGAGAATGTCCTCTCCCGTTGCTTCCACATCTTTATCCCCATACTGTTGCCACACCCCAATTTATGACGCCGGGTGCCGTGTGTCAAAACGATAAGGGACTTTAATCAATTAAATGATCCCGATTTGTGTATTCCTACGCTCAACTCCTTCGACGGACTTGACTATTCGGGATCATTTAATTCTGGAAGTTCCCTAAGTCGGCCTCTCCCGGCTGTCATCCTGTGCGCAGCGAAGGATCTTGTTCGGGCCGCTTGATCGCTCTCGAAGATCACTATGCTTCCCTGACAACCTAAACACCCGAATAAGATCCTTCGCTGCGCACAGGATGACAGCCGGGAGAGGCGCACTTCTTCTCAAAGAATAGTTACAGCGATTTCGAGACAAGTGTGGTAACGCAGACAAAGCTAGGCATAATGCGCCAGGTGCCAGCCACTGGAAGCGGCCCAGTCTTCGGCCCCGGCCATGATGATGTCGCAGACCGGGTCTTTCACGTCGTAATAGAGGTCCCAGTCGGTGGGGCCGTGCACGGCCAGCGCCTGCTTGACTTGCCCGTAGGCGGCGGCGGCCAGCGGGTGGGCACGCAAATAGTCGCGAAAGAGCAGGGCATAGCGCCCGTTCGCGCTCCCGGCGCGGCGCACATGGAGATTGATCCGGCGGGTGGTGGGGACCGGGCGGTACGTCTGCTTCTCCCAATCACGCTCCGGCCCGGTCGCCGTGGGGGGCCGGTGATCCTGGTTATGCGGCTGGCGCGTGTAGCCCGCCCGCCCGAACGCGGCTTCCAGGTCGGGCGAGAAATCGTGGACGGTGACCTGCATGTCGATCACGTCCTTCGCCGCCAGCCCCGGCACCGCCGTGGAGCCGATATGATCGATCCGCAGGGCCAGCGCCCCCAGCGCCGCCTGGAGTGGGCGGGCCAGCGCCCTGAATTCGTCGGCCCAGTCCGGGCAATAGTCAACGATGATGATCGGATTAACCGCGTCCACAGGTTACTCCTCTAACGTGGGTACTGTTAGTCAGCCGTGATAAAACTGATAACTGACAACTAATAACTGATGACTCCGCTAGGTGGTCCCCGCCCGCAGGGTGAACACGGTGATCTCGGGGCGGCAGTTGAAACGCACACGGGGCTGGATCATGCCCACGCCCCGGTTCGTATACTGGAGCATCGTGCCCACCTGATAACGCCCCAGCGGGTATTTTTGGCCGAGATACGGCAGGTGCAGCGGCCCGACCAGCGGCATGATCACCTGCCCGCCGTGCGAGTGGCCGGACAGTTGGAGGTCGAACCGCCCGGTCGCTGCGCTGGTGTCGGCGAAGTCCGGCTCGTGGGCCAGCAAGATGGCCGCGCCATCCTGCGGGAGTTGGGGCAGCACCTCATCCAGCCGGTCGTGTTTTTCCCAGATGTCGTCCACCCCCGCCAGGTGGAGCGGCACGGATCCCCGGTCCAGGGTGTGGACGGTGTTCGTCAGGTCTACCATCCCACTCTCTTTGATCACCCGGTGGATCGCGCCGGCATCGTTCCAGTGATCATGGTTGCCCAGCACCGCCACCGCACCATCGGGTGCCCGCAGCGTCCCCAGCACGGCGATCAAGTCCTGGGCGATCTCGTCCGACAGGTTGCTGACGAAGTCGCCGGTCATGGCGATCAGGTCGGCCCCCTGCGCGTTGACCACGCCGACCACCTCGGCCAGCCGGGCGCGGGTCATCCAGCTACTCATGTGGATGTCGCTGAACTGGACTACGCGATAGCCGTCGAACGCCGGAGCCAGCCGGGGTAGGGTCAGCGTCACCGGCTGGATCTCCAGCCAGCTCGGTTCGACGGCGCTGGCATACTCCCAGCCGCCGCTCCCGGCGACCACACCGCCCAGCGCCAGTAAGCCCGCCCGCTTCAGAAATTGTCGCCGCGTCAAGGGACGCTGTAAATTGATCATGGTGCCTGCTTCCCATCGTAAGATTTTTATGCCGGAGTGGAGGCACTACGCACTCCGGCCCGCGCCATGTTCCCCACCACCAGATGGTGGAATGGGCGGATCACATTAAAGTATACCGGACCTGTCCAATGGTGGTAATGGACAATCGTCACCACATAAAAGCGATTCCGCCCGCCCCCCAGCGGTGCGGCCACCACGGCCAGTGCGGCGGTCAGTTGCGTGTCGCTGGTTTCCGCCGCCCAGTAGCGGTCCTCCTGCGCGCTGTGGACGGTAAAGAAGCTGAACTTTGTGCCCGCCTGCATCGGCACCTGGGCCGGGCGCAGCCGCGCCGCATGGGGGATGCCTGGCTGGCGCATCCCCAGGAAGCGCACAAACACCCGCCGCACGCCATAGAGGGCGGTCACCCACCCCGGTTGGTATCCGGCCAGCCCGGCCAAAAACTCGCGCAGGGTGACCCGCCCCTCTACTATTTTAACGTCTATGTGGTCCGCATCTTTCAGCAGCGGGGCCAATTCGGGGATCTGCCAGGGGTTACGCATGGGGTTCTCCTTTGGATGGGGGATAACAGACACAACACAGGCTCCCGGTGGGGAGCCTGCGTCCGCCAGGCGAGAGCCTGTGTGTCTTTAGCGTAACCGATGGATGTTACAGCGATGTGACAGGAGCATTATGCGTGGTTAAGCGCCGCTGTGCCATTGGTCCGCCCTGCCACCGGCACCCAGGCGCGGCCCGGCGCGGGACCGATGTAGTCGGCGCTGGGGCGGATGATCCGGTTGTCGGCCAGTTGCTCCAGGATGTGGGCGGTCCACCCGGCGATGCGGCTACAGGCGAACAGGGCGGGCATCAGGTCGGGGGCGAAGCCGAGCATGTAGAGCACCGGGGCCGAATAGAACTCCACGTTGGGATAGAGCTTGCGCTGGTTAAAGTACTCGTGTTCCCGCGACAGCGCGTCGAGCGCCCCGGCCACCTCATGCCAGCGCCGGTCGCCGGTCAGCGTCGCCAGCCGTTCGGAGTGGCGGGCCAGGTGGACGGCGCGGGGGTCGCGGGTCTTGTAGATGCGGTGGCCCAGGCCCATCAGCCGCTGCTTGGTCGCCAGGGCGTTGTCCACATAGGCCTGGACCTTATCGGGCGCACCGATCTCCAGCATCATTTCCATCGCCTTCTGGTTCGCGCCGCCGTGCGCCGTGCCCTTCAGCGTGCCGATCGCCGTCGTGATCGCCGCGTAATAGTCGGACACCGCCGAGATGGTCACGCGGGCGGAGAAGGTTGAGGCGTTCAGGCTATGCTCGGCCAGCATCACCAGGTACGACTCTAGCGCCTGGACCGATTCCGGTGCAGGGTCTTTGCCGGTCAGCATGTAGAGCAGGTTGGCAGTGTGCCCCAGGTCGGCGCGGGGCGCGATCGGGTCTTGCCCGTCGCGTAGCCGGGCATAGGCGGTCAGGATCGTCGGCAGGCGGGCGGTCAGGGTCAGCGCCTTGTCCAGCACCGCCGCGTGGGTCAGGTTCTCGGCGTCGGCGTCAAACAGCGCCAGCGCCGACACAATCGTGCGGAGCGCGTCAATCGGCGCGCCCTCTTTCGGCAAATCGCGCAAGAGGCGCATCGCCCCGGCAGGCAACTCGCGCTGGGCGACCAGCTTGCTGTTGAACTCAGCTAGTTGCGCCTCGGTTGGCAATTCGCCGTACCAGAGCAGGTAGACCACTTCTTCAAAGGTGGCGTGCTGGGCCAGGTCGTCAATGCTGTAGCCCCGGTAGCTCAAGCGCCCCTCCGTCCCCTCGACCAGACTGAGGCTGCTACTGGCGACCACGACGCCTTCCAACCCCTTTGTCTGCTGCGTTTCAGCCATTGCATACTCCTTTGTATGGGTTGCTAACCGCCTGGAGCGGTTGCATCTGGTTACAAAATCTGGTACGATTATAGCCGATCAAGGGTAACTGTGTCAATCATCACGAGGGGGTTACAACGTCAATGGTCGCAGCCCGCCAGGAGCCGGAACAATTCGATTTTGTGGGTGGTCGCCCCGCGCTGGATCTGGTCAACACCGAGCGCGACGCCGCCGAATACCTGGACGCGCCCGAAATGCTGCTGACCTGGGCGATGCAGGCCGGGCTGCTGGCCCCCGATGCGCCGTTCGACCCGGCAGAAGCCGAGGATCTGCTGGCCGAGGTCCAGACCTTGCGCGCGGCGGTGCGGCTGGCCGCCCAGGCCCAGGCCGAGGGTACCCCGGTCCCTACCGGGGCGCTGGCGCTGATCAACGCCTGGCTGGACCAGCCTCGCGCCTACCCACACCTGATGGCCGGGACAGATGGCCCGGAACTGACCATCCGCGCCCCCACCGCATCGGTCGCCCGCCCGTTCGCCGTGGTCTGGGGCACCGACGGCCCGATGCTGACCACCCCGCCCACGGCCAGCCCGCTCCGGTCGGCCTTTATCGCCGTGGCCGAGGATGCCGCCCGCCTCCTGGGCACGCCCGACCGCGCCCGCATCCGCATCTGCCACAATCCTACCTGCCGCGCCTTCTTCTTCGACCGCTCGCAGGCCGGGCACCGCCGCTGGTGCAGCATGGCCCGCTGCGGCAACGTCGCCAAAGTGCAACGCCACCGCCGCCGCGCCGCCAGCAGGCAGTAGGCAGTAGGCAGTAGGCAGTGGGCTGTGAGTAGTGAGCACACATCACCACTCATCCCTCATCCCTCATCCCTCGTACCTCGTACCTCGTACCTCGTACCTCGTCCCTCGTCCCTCGTCCCTCATTGCTCATCGCTCATTGCTCATCACTCGTTAGAACGTTTGCTCTTTGCCCTAGAACCTGTTAGAATAAGGAGCGAATATGGGTAAATCGGTCCTGAGTGACCTGAAGTGAGAACACTGTGGCAAAAACACGGGTACTGGCGATTGCCAATCAAAAAGGCGGCGTGGGCAAGACAACTACCGCCGTGAACCTGGGAGCCTATCTGGGCGCGGCGGGGCACCGCGTGCTGCTGATCGACATGGACTCACAGGCGAACGCGACTAGCAGCCTGGGCTTTAACAAGCACGAAGTCAGCCCCTCAATGTACGAGGTGCTGGTGGACGAGCGGCCTCTGACCGACGTGATCATCCCCAGCAAGCGACCCGGCCTGGACCTCGCCCCCGCGTCGGTCGATCTGGCCGGGGCCGAGGTGCAACTGGCCGGCGCGATGGCCCGCGAACAACGCCTCCCCCGCGCCCTGACCGCCGTCCGCAAGCGCTACGATTTCGTGCTGATCGACTGCCCCCCGTCGCTGGGCCTGCTGACTCTGAACGCCCTGGCCGCCGCCGATGGCGTGCTGATCCCGCTGCAATCGGAATACCTGGCGCTGGAAGGGCTGGTGCAACTGCGCCAGACGGTGGATCTGGTGGTGGGGCATATCAACCGCCGGTTGCGCGTTTTTGGCATCGTGCTGACCATGTTCGATACCCGGACCAACCTGTCGGGGCAGGTCCAGCAAGAAGTGCGGACCCATTTCCCCCGCGAACTGTTCGAGACGGTGATCCCGCGCAGCGTCCGCCTGAGCGAAGCGCCCAGCTTCGGGCAAACGATCAGCGAGTACGATCCCGGCTCGCGTGGCGCGGTGGCCTATGCGGCGCTGGCCCGCGAGGTGGTCGCCCGCAGCGACGGCGGGAGTGCCCCCTCGGCGGGTGCGTAACTCCCCTGGTAGCACCGCCGGGAACCACGACTACAGCCAACCCGCATTTGTGGTATACTGACACGCAGTGTGCCACCCTGCGTGGATCCATCCGCACGGGCCACACGACCGACATAGCACGCTCTTGTGGGGAGATTATGCCACCAGCACGCAAAGGGACAATGGGCCGTGGTATTGGCGACCTGATCCGCAGCACAACTGCCCCTCCCGTCGAGAAGCCCGAACCGGTAGCGCCCCCTGCCGCCCCCGCACCCGCCGGGCCGGTCGAGGTGCCCATCGAGCGCATCGTGCCCAACCCCCACCAGCCCCGCCACGAATTCGCCCGCGATGCCTTGCAAGAACTGGCCGACTCGATCCGCGAACACGGCATCATCCAGCCGCTGGTGGTGCGGCAGGTGCCCGCCGAAGGCCGCGCCGGGCGGGACAGCGCTCCCACCTACCAGATCATCGCCGGGGAACGCCGCTGGCGAGCGGCCCAACGCGCCGGGCTGACCGAGGTGCCGGTGGTGGTCAAAGAGGCCAGCCCCGAAGCGATGCTGGAACTGGCCCTGGTCGAGAACATCCAGCGCGCCGACCTCAACCCGCTGGAAGAAGCCAACGCCTACAAAGAACTGATGGACCGCTTCGGCCTGAGCCAGCAGCAGGTGGCCCAGCGGGTCGGACGCAGCCGCTCTTATGTGGCGAACACGATCCGCCTGCTCAACCTGCCGGAGCAGATCATCGCCGCGCTCTTCGATGGCCGGATCACCGCCGGGCACGCTATCCTCCTCTTGCAACTGGGCGGCCCCGCGCAGGTGCGGATGATGGAGGAGACGGTCGCCGAAGGCTTCAGTGTGCGCCAACTGGAAGAGATGGCCCGCCGCCTGAAAGCAATGATCGCAGACGGTCCCACCGACGGCTACAGCGAAGCCCAACTGGAAGAGTGGTTCCGCCGCCTCAAGGAGCCATCCGGGACTGCCCAGGCCGTACCAGAGCCGGAGCCTGCCGCCCCCCCCGACGCGCCCCGTCGCCCGGCCAGCCGCCCCGCCACCAAAGACGCCAACACCGCCGACCTGGAACGCCGCTTCAGCCAGTCGTTCAACAAGCGCGGCCTCAGCGCCCGTGTGCAACTGACCCGCAGCAGCCGGGGCGGCAAGCTCGTCATCGCCTGGGCCAGCGAGGAAGAACTCGACCACCTCTACCAGGCGCTGGTGGGCGAAGAGGACGAGTAGAATGCTGACGCGCTTAAAAGTGTCCGGCTTCAAGAATCTAGTAGATGTAGATGTTCGCTTTGGACCGTTCACCTGTATTGCTGGCGCGAACGGTGTCGGTAAGTCGAACCTGTTTGATGCCATCCGATTTTTGAGCGCGCTTGCAGAACGCCCTCTAATTGATGCAGCCCTCTCTGTCCGCGATGAAGGGGGACGAACTGCTGATGTAAGAAGCTTATTCCACCGGGTTGGCGAACAATATGACCGAGAAATGTCCTTTGAAGCCGAAATGATTATACCTCGCGAGGGTGATGATGACCTGGGACAAAAAGCCCAAGCTACTATTACCTTCCTACGATATAGTGTGACGCTTGCTTATCGAGCAGACGATAGTTTTCATTCATTAGGTCCATTAAAGATCCTAAAAGAAGAGTTAGTGCATATTAATGTTGGTGATGCCCATAAGCACTTACTATTTCCACACATAGCTTCTACCTGGCGCAAGTCAGTGGTGCAAGGAAAGCGGGACGTTCGCTATTTTATTTCAACATCTGGTGAAGGAGCGGATCGCCGTATTAATCTTCATCAAGATGGGGGCAGCAGTGGCAGACCACAACCGCGTTTAGCAACTAATTTACCACGTACAGTCTTGTCAGTAGCGAATACAGCAGAGAGTCCCACCGCGCTACTTGCTCGTCGAGAGATGCAATCGTGGCGACTTCTACAGTTAGAGCCTTCAGCACTACGCAAACCTGATCAGTTTAACCCAATTGTGATGGGCCTTAGTCACTTAGGTGCCGATGGCTCACACCTAGCTTCCACACTCTATCGTTTGGCATGGTTCAACCAGAATAATCAGCGTAACGGGCATTCAGCGGATGAACTAGCATCGCAGGTGTACACGGGAGTTGCTAATCGTCTGGCGGAGCTGATAGATGATGTGAAAAGTGTGTGGGTGGACTATGACGAGAAGCGTGAATTACTAACCTTGCAAGTCACAGATCGCGGTGGAACCTCCCATCCAGCTAGATCACTTTCAGATGGTACATTACGTTTTCTAGCGCTAGCGGTATTAGAACGTGAGCCTGAGTCGCAAGGACTTTTGTGCCTTGAAGAACCAGAAAATGGTATTCATCCTGAACGCATTCCTGCGATGCTGACGCTGCTGCAAGATATAGCAACCGATGTTAATGAGCCAATTGGCCGGGACAACCCCCTCCGTCAGGTCATCATTACTACGCACTCTCCGGCAGTCGTCAGCCAGGTTCCCGATGATAGTTTATTAGTCGCTGAATTGCAGGAAGTCGCACAAAATGGACAGAGGTTCAAGATTGTGCGCTTTAGCAGCTTACCAGATACGTGGCGTCAAAAGGCTCCAGAGGCAAAGGAAACTATTTCACGGGGGAAATTACTGGCTTATCTGAATCCTGTTGCGGCTCAGCCAGCAGATTCGAAATCAGCGCATAATACAAGGCGCGTTATAGACCGCGCAGATATGCAGCTCCTTCTCCCGTTCAGTAATGACGCAGTATGAAAGAACTTCGTTATACATTATTGTCTGACGGCAGTTCAGACCGAGCATTGCTACCACTTCTCACATGGTTACTTGGTCAGCATCTTACTGATTGTGCATTTCAGCCTTCTTGGGCAGATTTGCAACGTTTACCCAGACCTCCCAAAACTTTAGCTCAACGTATCGAACGAAGCCTTGAATTGTACCCTTGCGAACTCCTGTTCGTACACCGAGACGCAGAAAATGAGTCACATGCAAAACGCATAGACGAAATCAATAAAGCTGTAAGAGAGGTAGAGAAATCACGAGGTAGTTTTACTACTGTTCGCATCGTACCAATCCATATGCTAGAAGCCTGGCTATTGTTTGATGAAGCGGCTTTACGCACTGCTGCCGCAAATCCACATGGTCATCAGCCGCTCCAGCTTCCCCCTCTGAACGAGCTTGAACTGATACCAAATCCCAAAATGCTATTGCACAACATAATCAGAAAAGCTAGCGGGTTGGGAGAACACCGCAAGGGAAAGCTTCGGATGGGGCCAGTTGTGCATCGGATAGCGGAAGTGATTGATGATTTCTCCCCGCTACGAGCACTCCAGGCGTTCCATATAACGCTCCCCGTTGTCAAGACCAATAACCGAGCAAAATAAGGTGGATCATCGTCGAATCATTCATCGAAAAATCGAATCGAATCGAATCGAAATCGTGCGGCGGGAATCAGGCGGATTTCATGATGCCTGTCCCCACCGGCCAGTACACGGCTGCCGGCGTTTGATACGCCAGCGCCTGGTGCAGCCACTGCGTATTATAGAAGGCGAAGTAGCGATCCAGGCTGCTGCGCGCTTCCTCGACGGTTTG
>JBBSAN010000200.1:0-9805 GCA_038252265.1 Chloroflexia bacterium | reverse complement strand
CCAGCAAGCCGTAGATCGGGTGGATCTGGAGGGTGAGAATGCCGCCGACGATAGCGCTAAAGCCCGCCGCCAGGAGGACGATCCGCCGCCACTGCCGCAGGAGGCCGCGCCGGGGCAAGGTCTGGCCGGTGAAAATCTCGTAGGCGACCAGCGCCTGCCCCAGCAGCAGGACGGCGATGGCGATACAGCCCGCAGCGACCAGATCGAGCGCCGCAATTGGAAGGGGGATGCCCGCAGCGGTAGCACGGTAATTCGGAATCTGGTGCGCCTCGCCGATAAACCAGATCATACCGCCTGCCACCAGGAGGCTGACCACAATCAGCACCCCCGCCGTAGAGACCAGCCAGGGTCGCGCCCGCTCCCGCGCCAGGTCGCCCATCACCCGCCCCGACGGGATCGGGCGGCGGAGGGCATCCAGCGACAGAACGATGCATAGCACGACATAGACTGGGTAGCCGAGGATCACCAGCGGCACCCCGCCGAGCGAAGGGGTGCTCCGCAGATCATAAGTGATCAACTGGGTATAGGACGGCAAGAAGAAGATCAGCCCGATCAGGATGGCGGCCACCCCGCCCAGCAGCACCAGGAACGGGCGTTGCTGCCGGTGGAGCGCGCTCCCGCGTTCGTCCCAAAACCCGGCATACCAGAGCATGATCAGGTACCAGGCCAGCGGGGCGATCACCGCAGGCAACCAGGCCAGGTGCCACCAGAAGTCCATCCACGGCCCGACGTAATGGAGGCCCCGGCCCAGGATGGCCGAATGGCTGAGGAAAAACGCGCCGCCCAGCAGCAACCCGCCGCCCGCCAGTCCCAGGGCCGGGCCGCGCCGCTCGGCGGTCAGCAAGAGAGCTAACCCCAGCCAGAGGAGGAGCATGGTGTTGAAGACCGAAATGGTCAGGATGGCCCAATCGAGTGCGCCGTTGCCCGCCACCCAGTTGCCCAGCCAGCGCGCTAGCTCGACCACGGCACCCACACTCCCCGCTCATCCAGCACGCGGGGCACCCCCTCGGCGTCCCAGGCGATCATCCGCCCGGCCTGCATGATCAGCGCCGCCCGCGTGCGGGCTACTTTCTCGTCGGTGGTGCTGTCGCTGAGGCCCCAGGCGGCATAGATCTGGCCGTTAGTGCGGCTGATCGTGCGCTTGTCGCGGAAGCCCATCCGCGCCGCGATCTGCTCGTTGGTCAACCCCTGGGCCAGCAGCCGGGCCACCGCCTGCTCGTTCGGCTCCAGCACCGACATCGGTGCATACTCATCTTTGTGCCGCACTTCCTGCACCCGCGACTCGATCTCCGGGTCAATAAAGCTGTGCCCGGCGGTGGCGTTCTTCAGCAACGGCAGGATCATCGTCGGCAAGAGGTAGTTCGATTTGCGGACGTAGGCGTAATGGCTGAGGATGCCGGAGCGGCGAAAGGCGCGATAGTAGGCGTCGTCGTCCTGGATCGAGTAGAAGACGACGGGCAGGCGGGGATATTCGCGCCGCAGGGCTACGGCTGCCGTGATCCCGTTCAACTCCCCGGCCAACTGCACGTCCATCAGCACCCCGTCGGGCCGCTCGGCCAGCGCCAGCGCCAGCGCCTCTTCGCCGCTGGCGCACGCCCCGGTGACGCGCACCGCGCCGGTCCCCTCCAGCCCCACCTGCATGGCGGCCCGCAAGTTGTCATTATCTTCGACCAGTAGCACATTGAGCATGGGTGTTTCCGAGTGGTTAGTGGTTAGTGGTTAGTGGTTGGTGGTTGGTGGTTGGTGGTTGGTGGTTAGTGGTTAGTGGTTAGTGGTTAGTGGTCAGTAGTCAGCTTTTATAAGTGTTGATCATGCGCCCCAGTGCCATCCTACCCCGGCTGTCATCCTGAGCGCAGCGAAGGATCTTCTTGGCGGTCCGTGGTGCTGAGGCCACGATCCCGATCTTCCCCGACAACTCGGACTCCCCGACAAGATCTTTCACTGCGTTCAGGATGACAGCCGGGGTGGGCCGGTATCGCCCAACTTTGTAGCAGCCGTGAGCGGCACCCCAACAGCTTGGCGGCCCCGACAAGATCCTTCACTGCGTTCAGGATGACAGCCGGGGGTTGGGGACAGCGTAGGGCAGCGGACCACGCACGGCGCGGACGAATGTACAACTCAGGAATAGCACAGACGGGGGCGGGTGTCAAGCACTCAGGTGCAGGGCGGGGCGGTCTCAGGGCGTGGACCGGGCGGGGGCGGGTCGGCTACAGTAGAGGGGCGCGGGACATGTGGCGTCCGGCGGCGATCCATCTGGCCGTACAGGAGAAATCGACTCATGGCTGCTACGCAAATGCTCCCCCCATTGACCCGCGCTCAAGCGGCTCCCCTGATCCGCCCCGGCGGGGCCGCCCGCCTGCTGGCCGTGGCGCTGGGTCTGGGCTGGGGGGTGGACGTGCTGTTCGATGGACATCTACTGGGGGTGTCGGTCCCGGTGTTCGTCGGGATGCTGCTCCTGGCGCTGGTGGGGTTGGGCTGGCGCGCGGGGGTGCGCCCGGCGTGGCAAGCCGTGGCGCTGGCAGTCCCGCTGCTCGGCTTCGCCGGGCTGATCGCCGTGCGGGCCAACGGCTTCCTGACCGTGCTTAACGTGCTGGCGGTGCTCGTCTTGCTAGGAGTACTGGCCGACCGCTGGAGCGGTCCCCGCCCCTCGCCGCTGGGGCTGCTGGCCTACCCGTTTGCCCTCCTGCGCTCACTGGTTCACATGGTGATCCTGCCCGCACCGCTGCTGCCCGCCGCCATCGATCTGAGCGCGACGCGGCACGGGTGGCCGCAGGTGCTGCCGGTGTTGCGCGGGCTGCTGCTGGCGCTGCCGGTGCTGGGCGTGTTTACCCTGCTGCTGGCGTCAGCGGATCTGGTCTTCGCCCAAACGCTGGCCGGGCTGTTCCGGTTGGACGTGTTGCTGCGGCTGCCGGAATGGGGTTGGCGCGGCGGGGTCGTCCTCAGCGCGGCCTGGGGCATCGCCGGGGGGCTGGCCTACGCCCTCACCCGGCGCGACCTGGCGGCTGGCCCCGACTCGATCGAGACAGAACTGGCGACCCTGCCCCGCCGCATCGGGATCGGCGTAGTCGAAGCGGCGACGCTGCTGGTGCTGGTCGATGCGCTGTTCCTGGCCTTCGGCTGGCTCCAATGGACCTACCTGTTCGGCGGGCAGGCCAACATCACGGCGGCGGGCTTCACCTACGCTGACTACGCCCGGCGCGGCTTCTTCGAATTGCTGCTGGTGGCCGTGCTGACCCTGGGGCTGCTGATCGGCCTCCAGGCGCTGACCCGCCGCCAGACCCACGGGCAGGCCCGCCTCTTCCAGGTGCTCAGTACCGTGCTGATCGGTCTGGTCGGGGTCCTGATCGCCACGGCCCTCCAGCGGATGCTGCTGTACGAAGAAGCCTACGGTTACACCGAATTGCGGCTCTATGTTCACGTTTTCCTCGTCTGGCTGGTGGGCGTGTTCGGTCTGTTCCTGCTGGCGCTCTGGACGCGCCCGGCCCTGTTTGCGGGCGGCTGCCTCGTGGCGGCGCTGGGCTTCCTCGCCACGCTGAACATGATCAACCCCGATGCGACGATCGCCCGGCAAAACCTGGCCCGCTACGCCCAGAGTGGCAAGCTGGACGCCTATTACCTGACTCATCTCTCGGTGGATGCCGTTCCGGCGCTGCTGCCCGCCCTGGCCCAGGTGCGCGGAGAAGAACGCGAGATCCTGCGGGCACACCTCTACCGCCAGCTACAGGAGCTAGACAACAACCCGGACTGGCAGGACTGGCGCGCCTGGAACCTGGCCCGGTCGGACGCCTACGCCATGCTCGTTGCCCAGCGGACGGACCTGGCCGGGGCCGATACGAGCTTGCTGTCGCGGCGGGACGACTTCGACTGGCTCCCTTATCCGGATGGCCCGCCGACCCTCGATAACGCCACCCCCGACGGAGGCCGCTAATGGCGAAGACGCTCGCCCGGCTGTGGCCCTTGCTGGGGCTGTTGGGCCTGGTCCTGTTCCCGTTCGGATGGCTGGGCAAGCAATGGCTGCCATTCGGGCGCGTCCTCGACTTGGTGTTCGCCACCAACGGGGAGCACGCGGTCGGCCACGCGATCCTGTTCGGCCTGCTGGGGTTGGTGCTGCTGAGCGTGTTCCCTTTGCTGCAAGGACGGTTGGGCCTCTATCTGGACCTGCTGCTGGCGGCGGGGGTCGGGCAGGAGGCGTTTCAACTGCTCTACAAAAACCGCCCGCTGGTCTTTGACGATTTCCGCGATCTGACGGTGGACCTGACCGCCGCCCTCGCGGTGTTCCTGGCGGTGCGGCTGTGGGGCCAGATCGCCGGGCGACGGCGCGCATAGGCCGTCCCGGCGTCACGTCCTTACGGACAGCAGTCGTTCGACCCTGCTGGAGCAGTGACCATCGTACCTTGCCGGGCACCTGCGCGCTCAGGTAAGCTACTTGTATAAAAGAAAGATAGAGGCGATGAGCAAACGCATGTGGACGAGGCGGGAAGTACTGAAGGGGACAGCGGGATTGGCGCTGCGGGCGGCACTGGTGGGGACAGCGGGCGTGGGGTACGGCACCCGCATTGAGCCGCGCTGGTTTGATATCGAGCCGGTAGCGGTCACGCTGCCGCGCCTTGACCCGGCGTTCCACGGCTACCGGCTGGTGCAACTGAGCGACCTGCATATGGGCGACTGGCGCGACCGCGCCCGGTTGGATGAGGTCGTGGCGCTGGTCAATACGCTCCAGCCCGACCTGATCGCCATCACCGGCGATTTCGTCACCCGCCGCCCTGCCGACTCGGCCCACGACCTGATCGGCGCGCTGCGGCTCCTCCAGGCGCGGGACGGCGTGCTGGCGGTGCTGGGCAACCACGATCAGAAGCCGAATACGGCAGTGATCCGCCAGGTGCTCCAGGAGAGCAACATCCTGAACCTGGACAACGATGTCCACACCATCCGGCGGGGCGGCGCGGCGCTCCATATCGGCGGGGTGGACGATGTCTGGTTCAAGATGGCCCGGCTCGATCAGGTGCTGGCCCGGCTCCCGGCGGACGGCGCGGCGATCTTGCTGGCCCACGAGCCGGACTTTGCCGACATCAGCGCCGCCACCGGACGCTTTGACCTGCAACTGTCCGGTCACTCGCACGGCGGCCAGGTAGTAGTGCCGCTGCTGGGGCCGCCACACCTGCCGGAGATGGGCGAGAAATACCCGTCGGGGCGCTATCAGGTCGGTCGGATGATCCAGTACACCAACCGGGGCGTAGGCATGGTCCGGCCCCATGTGCGCCTCAACTGCCGCCCCGAAATCACCCGCTTCACCCTCTGGGCCATGTAACGCCCCGCCCCTCGTCGCTGCCCCCGATCTGTAATATAATAGGACTCGCGGCCACATGCAGCAACGACCATCGAGATCCACAGGCGGTGACGCCAGCAGCCAAAGGAGGCGGCATATGAGCAGCACACAGCAACGTGACACTAACCACAACATGGAGGACTACGAACAGACCCGGCGCGATTTCCACCTCGATGTGCCCGAAACCTTTAACTGGGCCAGGGAGGTAATCGGGCGCTGGGCAGCGGACCCGGATCACCTGGCAATGCTGTGGGTGGGAGCGGGGGGCGAACGGCGGATCACTTTTGCCGAGTTCGACCAGCGGGCCAACCAGGTGGCGGCCACCCTGCGCGACGCCGGGGTGCAGAAGGGCGACCGGGTGGCGCTCATGCTGCCGCGTATCCCGGCGTGGTGGGAGTCGGTGCTGGGGATCATGAAGCTGGGCGCGGTCAGTATGCCCGGCACGATCCTGCTGACGCCCAAAGACATCGCCTATCGCCTGAGCATCAGCGAAGCGCGGGCCGTCATCACCGACACGGCGGGGGCACACAAGGTCGATCAGGTGCGCGGCGATACCCCCGCGCTGGCAGTGCGGATCGTCGTCGGGGAAGAGGCCGCCGTGCCGCCAGAGGGCTGGCTGGACTACGAGGCGACCGTGAGCGCGGCGGCGACCGATTACAGCGGCGAGCCGACCGCCAGCGCCGACCCGGCCATGATCTACTTCACCAGCGGCACCGTCGGTTACCCCAAGATGGTGCTGCACACCCACGCCTCCTACCCCATCGGCCACATCATCACCGGCAAATACTGGCTCGACCTGCGCGAACGGGATCTGCACTGGAACGCCGCCGATAACGGCTGGGCCAAAGCGGCCTGGAGCAGCCTGTTCGGCCCCTGGAACCAGGGCGCGGCGCTGTTCGTCCACGACAGCCGGGGCAAGTTCAGCGGGGCCGAAACCCTGCAAGTGCTGGCCCAGTACCCGATCACCACCTTCTGCGCCCCGCCCACTGTCTACCGCACGCTGGTACTGGAAGACCTCAAGCAATACCACTTTCCTCACCTGCGCTGGTGCGTGGGCGCGGGCGAGCCGTTGAACCCCGAAGTGATCGAGGTCTGGCAGGAGGCCACCGGGTTGACCATCCGCGACGGCTATGGACAGACCGAGTCGGTGCTGATCGTCGGCAATTTCCCGCCCCTACCGGTCAAGCCCGGATCGATGGGCAAGCCGTCGCCCGGCTTCGACGTGAGCGTGATTGACGATGCCGGGCAAGAGGTGCCGCCCAATCAGGAGGGCGATATCGCCGTGCGCGTCCGCCCGCAGCGGCCCATCGGCCTCTTTCAGGAGTACTGGCACAACCCCGATGCGACAGAAGGGGCGATGCGTGGCGACTGGTACGTCACCGGCGACCGGGCGCTGAAGGACGAGGACGGCTACCTCTGGTTCGTGGGCCGCGCCGACGACGTGATCATCAGCGCGGGCTACCGCATCGGCCCGTTCGAGGTCGAGAGCGCGCTGGTCGAGCACCCCGCCGTGGCCGAGGCCGCCGTGGTCGCCAGCCCCGACCCGCTGCGTGGCGAGATCGTCAAGGCGTTCATCATCCTCGCCCCCGGCTACGAAGGCTCCGACACCCTGGTCCATGAGATCCAGGAATACGTCAAGACGACTACCGCGCCGTACAAGTATCCCCGCGAGATCGAGTTCGTGGGCGAACTGCCCAAGACGGTCAGCGGCAAGATCCGCCGCGTCGAACTGCGCGAACGCGAACAGCAGCGCAAGGCCCGCCCCGCCGCCTCCGCCGAAGGGCTGGATACGACCGACGAGGTAGGCTGACCCTATGCAGATCGGCGGTTGATTCCGCTATAAACCCGCTGCGATCTGTAGGATATGGCTCGGCCCATTGATGGTCGGTGACCCGGAATGCCTGGGGCATCCCGACCATCAATGGGCCGAGCCATATCCTACAATCTGTTAGGACAATAATGTCAAATCTGAGGATCGGCGGTTGATCGCATCGGTCAAATCCCGTATAATGATCCCAACGCGATGACGGAGACGAGTAGCGGACCCGCCGGAGCACAGAGAGCCGCCCCTGGCTGAAAAGCGGTCTCCTGGCCCCCGTGAACGAACACTCCCGAGCGGACCCGGCTGGCCCCCGCAACAGGCTACAAGGCTCCCGCCTGGCGGGGGCGAAGAAAGGTGGCACCACGAGGAATCCCCTCGTCCTTTCATGGACGGGGGGGTTTTTGTCTTGTTTTGCGGAAAGGAGTCCGGGATGGAGCATATTCGCACCACCCAGATTAAGGAATATATCGGGCAGCGGGTCACGCTGGCGGGCTGGTTGCACCAGCAGCGAGCATTGGGCGGCATCACCTTCCTGGTGATCCGCGACGGGTTCGGCACGGCGCAAGCGGTCACGGAGGACGCGGCGCGGGTGGCCCCGTTGCACGATCTCCAGAGCGAGACAGTGATCCGGCTAGAGGGCACCGTGGTCGAGGAGGCGCAAGCGCCCGGCGGGGTGGAACTGCACGACATCACCGTGGAGGTGATCACCCCGGTGACCGAGCCGTTGCCCTTCCCGATCAACAAGCGGGTGCTGAAGGTCGGGCTGGACACGTTCCTCGACAACGCGACGGTGGGGCTGCGCAACCCCGGCTACCGGGCGCGCTTCCGGCTGTCGGCGGGGGTCATGGCCGCCTATCGCGAATACCTGAGCGGCGCGGGCTTCACCGAGATCCAGTCGCCCAAGCTGATCGCCAGCGCCAGCGAGAGCGGGGCCAACGTCTTCCCGGTGGAGTATTTCGGGCAGACCGCCTACCTGGCCCAGTCGCCCCAGTTCTACAAGCAGATCATGGTCGGCGTATTCGAGCGGGTCTTCGAGGTCGGGCCGGTCTTCCGCGCCGAGCCGCACAGCACCAGCCGCCACATCAACGAGTATGTCAGCCTGGACGCCGAGATGGGCTTCATCACCGACCACTTCACCATCATGCGCGTGCTGACCGAGGTGATCCGCCACATCGTCACGACGTTGGAAGAACGGTATCCCGCCGAATTGGCCCTGCTGAACGTGCGCCTGCCCCAGGTGCCGGAGACGATCCCGCACCTCCACTTCCACGACGCGCAACAGTTGATCTTCGAGCACTACGGGGAGGATTGCCGGGGTGAACCGGACCTGGCTCCGCAGCACGAACGCTGGCTGGGCGAGTGGGCGATGCAGACCCATGGGTCGGATTTCCTCTTTGTCCCTGGCTACCCGATGGTCAAGCGCCCGTTCTACACCCATCCCGACCCGGCGGACCCGACCTACTCAAACAGCTTCGACCTCCTCTTCCGGGGCACCGAACTGGTCACCGGCGGGCAGCGGCTCCACCGCTACGAGGATTATCTCGCCGCGATGGAGCGGATGAAGCTGCCGCTGGAGCCGTTCGCCTACTACCTGGAGCCGATGCGCTACGGGATGCCGCCGCACGGCGGGTTCGCCATCGGCCTGGAACGCTTCATCATGCAACTAACCGGCCTGGGCAACGTCCGCGAAGCGACCCTGTTCCCCCGCGACATCAACCGGCTCGCCCCGTAAGCCCGGCTCACGAGTTGAAGGTCCCGGTGTAAGCATCATAGGTGTATTTGCCGCTTAACAGGTCGTCATGATAGCGCTTGAGGTAGCCCAGGAACGAAGGCGCGGTGGGCCGTTCGGGGCCGCTACGGATCTCCCAGTAGAAGACCTGGCCCCAGGTGCCGCGCGCCGCCGGGGCCAGGTCCAGGCAGATCAGATTGCCGCCCCCATCCTCGGCAAACGGAATCCAACCGGGGTGCCACCAGCACGCCTGCATCCGCCCATCAGAGGCGACATGGGGTTCCGCCGTGGCGAAGGTGCCCGCGTCGGTTAGCGCCTTCAACTGCTGCCACCTCCGGGCGATCTGCACGGTGTCGAAGCCGCTGTACTCGAAGAAGCAGAGGCCGTCGTAGGTATTATAGAGCCGCAGGTAGGCCGCGAAGTCGCCGGGCAGGCGGCTGCCCACCTGCGTTTCCAGCAGCGTGATCGCCTGGGCGCTGGCCCCCTCAGCGGCTTGTAACCGCTCGTAGCACGGCGGCGCGTGTTGCTGGAACCAGGCCCCCATCGCCACCCATAAGCGGCGAATTGTCTCCTGTTCGTCGGTCATCGTCACCTCTGTAAATCTCGCCCGGTCAGGTCGACATCAGGCCTGACCGGCGTACAACGCCTGGAAGGCCGGGAGATCGCGCAGCGAGTCAAGCTCGCTGTCCTGCTGCGACCACTCGATCAGACCCGGTGCCCGCCGGAGCACCTCGCCCACAGTGGCGATGGCCTGGTCGGTCTGGCCGGTCAGGGCATAATAGCAGCCCAAATTGTACAGTGTGTTGTTGTAGGCCACGGTGTCAGGGAAGAGCCGCCCGACGGTCCCTACCACCTCCTCGCGCACGGCGTTGCCCCGCGCCAGGTCGCCGTGCTCGCGGTAATAATCGGAGTAGTGGATCGCCGGGTG
>JBBSAN010000199.1:0-9819 GCA_038252265.1 Chloroflexia bacterium | reverse complement strand
CAGCGCCACCGCCCCACCCCCCGAACCCGCCCCCGAACGCTCCCGCTCGCTCTTTGGCCGCTTGAAGCAAATGATTAATCCGGTGCCAACCACTGCCGAGCAACCCGCCAGCCCGAGTCCCGCATGGGGTGCCCCCCCCGGCGACAGCAGCGCGGCGGCTCCATTCCCTACCGCTGCCAGCGCCAACCCGCCCGGCTCGGTGCCGGGCAGCGGGGAAGCAAGAAGTTCGCAAGAAGGCTGGAGCGGCCCACCCGCGAACACTACTGGAGGCTTAGGAATAACGATGCCCGACTGGCTGCGCGAAGAACCGCCCCCCTATGTGCCGGAGCACCCGGCGGCTAGCCCGCCGGGGGGCAACCTGGATGTGAATATGCCCGACTGGTTGCGCGAGGATGCGCCTGCCGCATCGGGGGCAACGCCGCAAAGCCCCACGCCACCCCCTGCCACCTTCCTCCCCGCCTGGATGCAGGAAGGGACGCCATCGAACGTCTCCGAAACGCCCACCATGCCCGCGTGGATGCAACCCGAAACAGCGGTCCCGGTCGGCGGCGGCTCCGCCTCAGTACCCGATTGGCTGCGGGACACGGGCCCCACGCCCACGCCCCCCACCGGCGGGATGGGGGCCGAACCCCCAGCCTTTAATTGGCTACAAAGCACTGATATGGCCGCCACCGGTGGAACGGCCCCGCCCGCCCCGGCCCCAGACGCCGGTGCCCATGCCCAGATCCCGGATTGGTTGCGCGAAGATACCACGGCCCCCGCATCCGGCCCCGGCCCGGCAATGGGGATGGGCGCGATGACCGATATGCCCGACTGGTTGCGCGAAGACGCCGCAGCCCCCGCACCCGGCCCCGGCGCACCAATGGGCATGGACGCCAGCAGCACCCCTGACTGGTTGCGCGAAGACGCCCCGGCTCCAACGCCTGCCCCTGGTCCGGCCCTGGGAGCGAGTGCGATGACCGACATGCCCGACTGGTTGCGCGAAGACGCCCCGGCGCCCATGCCCGCCCCCGGCCCGACCTTGGGCAGGGACGCGATGACCGACATGCCCGACTGGCTGCGCGAAGACGCCGCAGCGGCTGGGTCCGGCCCCGGTCCGGCCCCGATCAGCGACACGACCACGGCCATGCCCGGTTGGCTCCAACAGGATTCTGCAACTGTGCCGTCCGTCCCAACACGGGACATGGGCACCACCGGTACCCCCGACTGGCTGCGCGAAGACGCCGCCGCAGGTATCCCCAGTCCCGGTGCAGTCTCCAGCAGCGACATGACCACCGCCCTGCCCACGTGGCTCCAGCAGGAGGCCCAGGCCGCAGCCCCCAGCCCCGGCGCACCAATGGGGATGGACGCCACCAACGTCCCGGGCTGGCTGCGCGAGGACGCCGCCACAACCCCTGGTCCGGCAATGGGCATGGCCGCCCCTGGCACCCCCGATTGGCTGCGCGAAGACGCTACGCCAGGTGTCCCCGGCCCCGGCCCGGCCCTGGGCATGGATGCCGCCGCCCTGCCAGACTGGCTGCGCGAAGACAGCCCCGCTGCCCCCTTCGCCAGTGCCCCCGCGACCGGACTGGACGCCACCCTGGCTCCGTTCGACTGGCAGGGAGAGAACGTGATGCCTATCCCGTCGGTCGCTGCGGCGGAGACGGCGGCAGCGATGCCAGACTGGATGCGCGAAGAACTGCCTCAACCATCCCAACCGGTGAGCGCCGGAGCACCGGGCGCGGGGGTTGACGCGGTTGACACCCCCGACTGGTTGCGGGAAGAGGCACCGGCCATCCGGGCGGTGCCTGGCACAGCGCCCCTGACGATGAGCACCGAACCGGCGATGACGGAGGAGCACCCGGCGGACGCAACGCCCCCACCGACCGCTGCCGACGCAACGGCCCCCACCGTCGCCCCGGCAGCAGAAGCGCCTGCTCCGGTACCCACCACCCCGGCAACGCCCGCTCTGGCGGCCAGCCCCGCCGGGATGGAGGTGGGCGCACTGGGTGGCCCACCGCAGACCGCCGAGTCGGTCACCGACGCGGTCAACGCCGCCACGGGCATCGACGCCCGCACGCGCACCCTGCTCCTGTTCGGCATGGCCCTGGTGCGGCTGGCCGCCCCCGAAGCACGAGCCGCCGCCGAAGCCGCCCGCCGCGCCGGGCTGACCCCCGAGGATCTACGCCTGGTCGTCGAAATGGCGCAGGCGCTGGGCGGGGGACCAAGCGAACGCCTGGGCCGCCGCATCCTCGAAGGGTAAACGCGGCCTCCTGGGGCGGGCGGGCGGCGTAAGCCGTAGCCAGCCACAAACCGGGAGCGGACCCCAGGCCCGGCAACAGAAGACACGAATAAAGAGGCCCGGCGCATAAGCGCCGGGCCTCTACTTTTGCGGTGTGGGTGAGGGAGCGCTGGCGCTCCCCCACCGGTCAAGCGGGCAGTGCTACGCCCGTATCAGGGTCAACGCCGCGCCGGGGTGGAGCAGTTGGGGAAGAAAGCGGAGGCCGCGATCTTCGCCATCTGGGCGCGGGTGGCGTTGTTGTTCGGGCGGAAGTAAGGCCGGTTGGCCGGCGCGACGCACGGCTCAAACGAGCCACCGCAGGGGTAGCCGCTGATGATGCCACGGCTTGCCATCCGCTCGATGTAGACATAGAACGTGCTGCCGACGGCCACATCTTCGAACGTCTGGCCGGTCGGGGTTTCGGTCCAACCTGCCGCGCCGCTGGTGATCTTCGAAAGCTGGCCGCGCGTCACGTTGTTACCGGGGCGGAAGTAGGGGCGATTGTTCGGAGCCACGCAGGACTCGAACGGCCCACCGCAGGGATAGCCGCCGATGATCCCACGGCCCGCCAGCCGCTCCACCCAGAGGGCGAACGTGCTGCCCGGCGGGACATCCTCGAAGGTCTGCTGCGTGCTGGGGATGACATTGTTGAAACCCGCCGACTCGGAAACGATCTTCGAGACCTGGCCGCGGGTGACGTTGTTGTCCGGGCGATAGTAGTTGCCGGGGCACGGTTCACCGGGGCCACCGCAGGGGTAGCCGCCGACGATGCCGCGGCAGGCCAGGCAGCGCACGAACGCATAGAACGTATTGTTCGCCGGGACGTCCACGAACTGCACCGGGCAACTTGTCGGCGTCGCCGTCACCGTTGAGGTGGCAGAGGCAACCGGCGTCGGGGTCGCATTGATGCAAGCCAGGGTGAAGTTGATCGACTGGCCGGCAGTCAACGGCGGGTTGGCGTTGCACGAGTATTGCGTGAAGTACGTGTTGTCGTGGCTCACGCCCACCGTCGCGCCGGTCCCACCGTTCGGCACCGAAGCGTAGACGATATCAAAGTGCTGGGTGCCCTCGTAGAAGCGAACCTCGAAGTTCACATTACTGTTATCGCGGAGAGCCTGCGCTCGCCACTCGAGATTCCAGACCCGGTTGGGCGCGGTGCCCGTGGTTGAACTGAAGACGTCCTGGCTCGCGTTGTTACTCGTGATCAGGTCGTCCCAGTACGGGATAATCGCATCCTGGAAGATCGGGACCGGCAAGCAGGTCGCGCCGAAGGCATTGTCGCTACTGTTGAACTGGATGTTGCCGTTCGAACTGACGTAGGCATCGTTGTAGGTTGTGCCGCCATACATCTGGATCGGGAACGGCGCGGTGACGTGACCGGTGCAGTCATCGCAGCGGATGTTCAACGCCTGGGTGCCAGACACGAAGGCGGTTGTGCCGACGGTGTAGGTGTAGTTGCCACAAGGAGTGATCAGCGGGGCCGGGGTCATCGTCGCGGTGGCCGTCGGCGGGGTGCCGGTTACCGTCGGGGTCGGCGTGGTCGCGCCGCACTGCGGGAACTTGAACGAGCCGATGCGGGTCCGCCAGGGGGCACTGCCGGTGGTGGCGATGTACTCGTTGGTGACCCAGAAGGTGCAGTCATCGGACGGATCGGTCACCAAGCCCGAGTAGTCGCCCCAGCGCCCGCTGGAGCTGGTCTGCGAACCGGTGCCGGCGATCAGGGTCGCTTCGCCCTGGCCCATCACACCAAGCGGATCGGTGGTCAGGTGCCCGGCATAGCGGATCGAGGGGAAGGTCGAGGTGCTCGCCACCGAATAGCCGATGGCGATGTTGCCGTCCTTGTCCTGGGAGATGCCCGGCATCCAGCGGTTGTCGGCGTCGGGGGCATAAGTGCCCTGCTGATAGACGAACGGCGTGCCCTCCGGGCCGCGCAGTTCATACCAGCGGATACCCGCATGATCGGCACCGTTCACGTCCACAGCAGTGCTGGCAACCAGCGACTCATGATCGCCGAAGTTGCGATAGGCCATGCGGTGCATGAAGCGCCCCGATGACACGGTGTCCAGGCGAACGGCGGTGCTTGGCTGCGGGATGCAGTTGCGCGAGCCGCCGCACAGGTCGGGGTCGAACGGAGCCGTGCCGATGTTGATCGGCCCGGTCAGGGTGGTGGACAGCGGGTTGACCCAGTCCACATGATACTTCCAGAAGTGGATCGTGGTCTGGGTGCCCGAGGTGGTGGCAAAGTAGCCGGGGGAGCCAGCCGGGGGTGCGGTCGAGCCGTCGAGGTCCGCCGGTTGGATGCCGTAATAGAAGCTGCCGGGGTTGACCTGTTGCACGGTCGCCGGGGTGCCCGCCAGCATCGCCGCGCGGTCGAAGGCCATGAAGATCGGGCTATCGAAGCTCGCGCCGTTCAGGAAGCGGTTGGCCGTTCCGTAATACGCATCGGGCCACACGCCGAACTTCGAGTAGTCATAGAGCAAGTTAGCGCTGACGTTGAACGCATAGCGGTTGTAGGTGCCCAGCGGGTCACCAGTGGTCGAGACCACGATGCACTCATAATACGGCGCGGCGGTGGTGAACTGGGTGAGGAACCAGCGGTCGGCCAGCTGATCATACAGCACCACCGGGTCGCCGTCGTTGCGGGTCTGGCAAGGGCCACCGAAGCCTGCGAACAGCGTGTTGAAGTTGGTGGCGGCCCGCAGGACGGTGCCGGTCTTGTCCCAGATCTGGAACGCCGAGTTCACCGTCTGGACATAGTTGTTCGGCCCGACATCCCCGTTCGTATCGGGGGGCAGACAGCCGCAGGCCGAGGTGACCGAGCTGATGCCCTCGAAACTAACATTCGGGGTCGGCATCGCCAGCGCGCCGAACCAGTTCTGCACAACCGAGTCTTTCACGCTCCCGGTCAGGTTTACGTTGAAGCCCGGGCCTTCGTTCTCCGAAATATGGGCCACGGCGGCGGCATTGGGGATGTCGCGCAACGGGGGCGAGACATCGTTCTTGACCGAGTGGATGATCGTGACACCGTTACCGATATTTTTGGCATCCGGTGCTTTTCCGGTCCAGTTGGCGTCCACTGCGGAGGCGGCGGATCCACCGCTCGCCGCATTCGGTTGGATCGCAGCTTTCCCTGTGAGCGGGGCCGCACCGGATTTGGTCTGGATCGCATAGGCCGCAATACCGAGGCCAAGCAACAGCGCCAGCATCGGGATCGCATACAACCAGCTTCGCCGTCCATTCTTATTAAATACCATGCACGTATGCTCCTTCCTTAAATTGGATCTTAGAGGCCGTTGAGTTGAGAGGGAGTTGAAACGACGCGGCGCACGCCGCCAGCGCACCTTGCGCGGGGTAACAGGTGCCGCTAGCCTGTCAGACAATAGATCCTCTTTGGCGCAAATGCAGTCATTGCAGCCCGATGCGCAGCAAAGAACGTTCTGTTGTCTAGCAGAATATTATCATTTGCTGGTACGAGTGTCAAGGCGAATAGCGGTTTCACCGCATAATTGGGGGCGAGGTCACTACGCCACGCGCTGAGGGATGTACACGGAGAGGTCGCGCTGCGGGGATCAGGTGCGGCGGAAGGTGCGGTCGGCGACGGCGGTGGCGGCGGCGAGTAGGCCCAGGTGGACCCAGGTAAAGGCCAGCCAGGTCGCTTCGGTGGCCTGATAGGCGACCAGCAGCGAGAGGAGGCCGCCGCCTAGCGCCAGGATCGTGCCGCGCAGGAGGGGGTCGCAGTTGCGCCGGTAGGCTCGCGCCGCCCGCACGGCGATCACCCCAACCAGCAGCCAGAACCCGGCGAACCCGAGCAGGCCGCTGTCATACAGGAGGTGCAGTTCCAGGTTGCCGACCCAGCCCGGCTCATCAACCGAGCGGTAGACATAGCGCTGCCCAAAGCTGCCGGTACCGTTGCCCAGCAGCGGTTGGGCGACGATCCCTTCCCAGGCTTTCTCATAGGTGTCGATCCGTTCGAGGACGGTCTGCTGCTGGCCCAGCGTGCCGAAGTCGAGGCTCGCTAACCGGCTCAACAGGTCGCTCCCCACCGGTGCCCGCCCCCCGGCAAGCGCCAGCAAACCCACCAGGGGCAGGGTCATCGCCAACAGCACGAGGACCGGCAGCCCCCGCCGCAGGGCCACCCCGGCCCGCACCAGCACGACCAGCGCCGCTCCCGCCGCGAACCCCACCCAGGCCCCCCGCGACAGGCTGATCGCCAGCCCGGCCAGCAAGATCAGCAAGACCGCACCGCCGATCAGCAGGTGAGCACGCCGCCGGGTGGTGAGGAGCAGGGCGAGCAGCCCCACGGCCACCGCCCCGGTATAGCTGCCGAAGATGTTGCCTTCGCGCATCGTCCCCACCGGCACCGGCGGCGCGCCCAGCACCTGTTGCACCCCCAGGTCCAGGCCCAGTGTGCGCCAGAGGAGCATGATCCCCAGCCCGCTGACCGCTTCGAGCAGCCCCAACGCCAGCCAGAAAAGCAACGCCTGGCGCAAGCCCACCCGGTCGGTGATGACGTTCAGCGCCAGGCCATAAGGCACGGCCACCAGCGTGATCAGCCCCACCTGGCGCAGGCTGTCCTGGGTTTGCGGCGCGTTCAGCAGGGAGGCGAGGAGGTTCGCGCCCAGATACAGTCCCAGCCCGGCCAGGGCCAGCCCCGACCCCACCTGGAGGCGCGGCCCGCCGGGGCGCGGCGGCGACAAGGCCAGCCGCAAGACGAGCACCACGGCCAGCCCCAGCGCGGCGACATGCTCCGGCTTGATGTTGGCCCCGCCCCCCGGCACGACGAAGCGGTTGAGCGCCGCTGCGCCGAGCAGGACCGCGATGGCGCTGAACGGCCACCAGCGCAACAACGCCGCCAGCCCGGCCAGCCCCACCAACCCCACCGCCGCCAGACGCGCGCTGAGCAACTCCACTGCCGCGCCGCCCCCGACCCCCGCCACCAGCGCGGCGAGCACCCGCAGCCAGGCCCGCAGCGCCGAGTGTGCCCGCACGACGGGCCGCGACCGCGCCGGAAGGGCCGGGCGGGCTGCGGGGAGCGACCACTTAGCCATCAGGTGGGGCCTCTCCGGCCAGCGCCCGGTAGAGCGTCAGGGTATCGTCGGCGGTGCGCGCCCAGCTATGCTCCTCGGCCACATGCAGCGCCTCGTGAACCAGCTGATCGCGGAAACCGTCATCGCCCAGCACCATCCCCAGCGCGGCGGCCCAGGCCGCCGGATCTTCGCTCTCCACCTCCAGCGTGGCAGCCGCAGGCACAGCACCGGGTACCCCGATCACCGGCACCCCACAGGCCATCGCCTCCAGTGCGGCCATGCCGAAGCCTTCATACAGCGTGGGCAGCAGCACGGCGGCGGCGTTGCGATAGACCAGCGGCATCTGCTCCGGGGACAACTCGCCGGGGGCGACGATCCGGCCCTCGACCCCCGATTCGTGGCGTTCGGCGGCGACGGCGCGGGCGTCGGCTCCCATCTGCCGCCCGACCAGCACCAATTGGAGTTGATCATCCTGCGCCTGGGCCACATGGCAGCCAAAAGCGGCGAAGGCGAGAGGCACCCGGTGGCGCACCGTCCAGTCGCCCACCTGCACCACATAGGGGCGGCGCAAGCCCAGGCGATCCAGCCCCGCCGCATCGCCCGGCATCGGTTCGCCGGGAGCCACATGGAAGTCGGCGGGCAGGTCGCCGGAGCGCGGGATTTTGACCCCGGTGATCGGGAAGTCCGGCTCGACGCCAAAGGGGATGATGTTGATCCGATCGGCCAGTCCTGCGCCGTAGAGCCGGGGCAGATCGGCGGCGACCCGGCTGCTGGGGACGATGATCGCCGCCGCCCGCGCCAGCCCCCGCGCCAGCAACGGCTCGACATACCAGCGCCAGAACACGCCCGCTTCGTCGGGGTAGAAGGCGAAGGTGGTGTCGGGCACCGTGACCACCAATGCGCCCGGCCCACTCAGCGGCCCCAACCAGGCCGTCGCGTGCAGGATCTGCGGTTGGAGGGCGCGCACCTGGGCGGGCAGCCACAGGTTGGTGGCCCCCACCAGCCGCGCCGCCGCCCGCAGCCGCGCCCCGCGCCCCGCGCCCGGCTTGCGGCTCCATCCCCGCGGCACCAGCGGATAGAGGTCTACCTCCATTGTCTGCCGCAGGTGATGGGCCAGCCGCCGCGCATACAGCCCGGCCACACCGCCCACCCCCGTCGCCATCGTCACATCCAGCGCCACGCGCAGGCTGGGCCGCTCTAATTCGATCCACTCTGGCGCGTCTGCTTCAATTGTCGAGGAGTCGTCAGTCATCAGTTCTCAGTTCTCAGTTCTTAGTTTTCAGTTCTTAGTCGTCAGTCGTTAGCCGTCAGTCCTCAAAATCACCAACCCCTAACCCTCAGCCCCCATCCCCCGCGTCACCGGCGGACGCCCAGCACCGCATCGTACACGGCACGGGTTTCACGGGCGGTGCGGTCCCAGGAGAAGCGGTCGGCCTGGACGAGGCCCCGCGCCCGGTAGGTCGCTTGCGCTGCTGGATCGGTCAACAGGCGGCGCAAGGCGGCGGTCAGGTCGGGCACGGAGGTCGGATCGACCAGCAGCGCCGCGTCACCCACCACTTCGGGCAGGCTGGACACGTTCGACGTGATCGTCGGCGTCCCACAGGCCATCGCTTCCAGCGGCGGCAGGCCGAACCCTTCATACAACGACGGGTAGCAAAAGCACGCTGCCCCGCTGTAGAGCGCGGGTAGGTCGGCGTCGGGCACATAGCCGGTAAAGCGCACCCGTCCCGCCAGCCCTAACCGTTCCACCGTCGCCTCCACCTCCGACCCGCGCCAGGCACTGCGCCCCACGAGCACCAGTTGCACATCGGGCACCTCGGCGGCGATGGTGTGGAAGGCGGTAATCAGGCGCGGCAGGTTCTTGCGCGGCTGCACGTTCCCCACCGCCAGCACATATCGTTCCGGCAGATCGTAGGCGGCGCGCACCCGCCCGATTTCCGCCGCCGATTGGGGCCAGTACTGCGGCCCCGCCGCCGGGGTCACCACTACCCGTTCCGGCGGCACCCCGTAGAAGCGCAAGATGTCCTGCCGGGAACACTCCGACAGGGTCAGCACCCGCGCCGCCCGGCGGATGCTGGGGCCGACCAGCAGCCCGGTGATCAGCCGCACGCGGGGCGAGAAAAACTCGGGAAAATGCTTATACGACACGTCATGCACTGTCACCACCACCGCGCAGGGCGCCCGCGGCGGCGCGACATATTGCACATGGAGCAGCCGCGCCCCATCCACCCGCAGCAGCCGGGGATAGAGCCACGGAACCCGCACAGCAGACGGCACGTTCGGGAACGGGCGCAGGGTCAGCGCCCGCAGCCCATGCACCGCCTCCGGCACCGCCTCCGGCAGCGGCGTATAGAGCCGGTAGTGGTATCCGCCCAACCGCCCCAACCCCGCCGCCAGTTGCCCGGCGTACGTCTCGTTGCCGGTCTCCTGCGTCCCGATCATATGTCCGTCGAGGGCGATAGTCGTCATAGGAGTGCTGAGTGCTGAGTGCTGAGTGCTGAGTTGCGTGATGCGTGATGCGTGATGCATATT
>JBBSAN010000198.1:0-9826 GCA_038252265.1 Chloroflexia bacterium | reverse complement strand
GGCGCACAGGATGCGCTCGCGGCCCAGCGCCTTGTGCTGGACATGCTGCTCGGCACCGGCAGCGCGGAGGTTTCCCGGTGATCCAGACTCCGCAGGGTGAGGGAGCCACGGTCGCGGGCTTGCGGAAGATGGCAAGCACTGTGCGGCGGCGCGATCTGCAAACGGTCTTCGGGGCCAAACTGGGGCACGTCGGCGGCGAAATGTCGGCCACCGACATCCTGGTGACCCTCTATTTCGCCGTGTTGCGCGTCGATCCCGCCCGCCCCACCGATCCCGACCGCGACTGCTTCATCTTGAGCAAAGGGCACTCGGTAGTGGCGCTCTATACCACGCTGGCCCATCGCGGCTTCTTTCCGGTGGAAACGCTCGCCACGTTCGCCCAGCCGCTCTCCAAGCTAAATGGGCACCCCGACCGCAACAAGGTGCCGGGCGTGGAGACGAATACCGGCCCGCTGGGCCACGGCCTGCCCGTCGCCGTCGGGGCGGCGCTGGCCGCCAAGCTTCAGGATGGGGCCTGGCGGGTGTTCGTGCTCACCGGCGATGGCGAGTTGCAAGAGGGCAGCAACTGGGAGGCGGCGATGGCGGCAGCACACTACAAGCTCGACAATCTGACCGTGATCGTAGACCGCAACCGCCTGCAACAGGGTGACTGGACCGAATAAACGATGCACCTTGAACCGCTGGCCGACAAATGGCGGGCCTTCGGCTGGGCGGTCAGCGAAGTAGACGGCCACAACGTGGGGCAACTGCTGGAGACGTTCGCCCGCCTGCCGTTCGAGCCGGGCAAGCCCAGTTGCATCATCGCCCACACCCACAAAGGCCAGGGTGTTTCTTTCATGCGCGATAAGGCCGCCTGGCACCACCGGGTGCCCACCGCCGATGAACTCGCCCTTGCGCTGGCGGAACTGGAAGAGGTGGTCTCGTGACGCAGCTTTATGATTGCCGGGATGCCTTTGAAAACACGCTGCGCGAACTGGCCGCACAGGATCCGCGCATTGTGGCGGTGGTCAACGACTCGGTCGGCTCCAGCAAGCTGAACCAGTTCGGCCAGAACTTCCCAGTCCGGCTGGTCAATGTCGGCATCGCCGAGCAGAACATGGTCGGGGTGGGGGCCGGGCTGGCGAACGGTGGGCTGATCCCGTTCGTCACCGGGGCGGCTCCCTTCCTGACCGGGCGCGCGCTGGAACAGATCAAGGCCGACCTGGCCTACTCCAACGCCAATGTCAAGCTGTGCGGGATCAGCAGCGGCATGGCCTATGGCGAACTGGGACCGACCCACCATTCCATCGAGGATATGGCCTGGCTGCGGGCTATCGCCAATATGACCGTGATCGTGCCCGCCGACCCAGTCGAGACGGCCCAGGTAGTCGAAGTGGCGGCGAGTACCTACGGGCCGATGTTCCTCCGCATCAGCCGCCTGCCGGTGCCCATCGTCCATAATGACGGCTATCGCTTCGAGATCGGCAAGGCAGCGCTCCTGCGCGAGGGCCGCGACATCACGCTGATCGCCAACGGGGTACTGGTGACGCGGGCACTGGCCGCCGCCGACCTGCTGGCAGCAGAGGGAGTGCAAGCTCGCGTGCTGAACATGAGCACCGTGCGCCCGCTGGATGCGGCGGCGATCATCGCGGCAGCGGCGGAAACCGGTGGCATCGTCACGGCGGAGGAGCACACCGTCTATGGCGGGCTGGGCGGGGCGGTGGCCGAAGTGGTGGTGCAGCACCAGCCGGTGCCCATGCGGATCCTGGGCGTGCCGGGGGTGTTTGCCCCCACCGGCTCGGCAGAATGGCTGCTGGAACACTTCGGGTTGACCGCACAGGGAATCTGCGCGGCGGCGCTCGATCTGCTGGGGGCAAAGGTGGCCCGCTGATGCAGGACGACCGGCACGGCATCCTGGCGATTGACCAGGGCACGACCAACACCAAGGCACTGCTGGTCAGCCCGGCGGGGGCGGTCCTGGCTCAGGCGGCGCGCCCGTTACAGCAGACCTACCCGCACCCGGCCTGGGTGGAGCAGGACCCGCTGGCGATCCGGCAGAGCGTCTGCGCGGCGATAGACGATTGCCTGGCCGAGGCGGGTGGGGTCGCCCCGGTGGCGATCGCGGTCAGTAACCAGCGTGAGTCGGTCACAGCCTAGGACCGGCGTACAGGGCAACCCCTCGGCCCGGTGATCGTCAGGCAGTGCCGCCGCACCACCGCGTTCTGTGACACATTGCGGGCGCGGGGGCTGCAACCGCTGCTGGCGGCGCGCACCGGGTTGACGATTGACCCGCTCTTTTCGGCCAGCAAGCTGCGCTGGCTGCTCGATCATATCGAAGACGGGCAGGCCCGCGCCGAACGGGGCGAGATCTGCCTGGGCACGATGGATAGCTGGGTGCTGTGGAACCTGACCGGCGGCACCGTCCACGCCTGCGACCTGACCAACGCCTCGCGGACCCAGCTATTGGATCTGGATACCCTGGCCTGGAGCGATGAATTGCTGGGCATCTTCGGGGTGCCCCGCGCGGCCCTTCCAACGATCCAGCCGTCAAGCGCGCATTATGGGACCAGCGTCGCCCTGGGGCGTCTACCGGCGGGCATCCCGATCACCGCCCTGATCGGGGACTCGCACGCGGCGCTCTTCGGCCAGGCAGGCTTCCTGCCGGGGTCGATCAAGGCCACCTACGGCACCGGCTCCTCACTGATGACGCCCACTGCCGCCCGCATCTCCTCTACCCACGGTCTCTCGACCACCCTCGCCTGGGCGCTCGGCTCCGGCCAGGTGATCTATGCGCTGGAAGGCAACATCTCGTTCACCGGCGGGGCGGTGCAGTGGCTTGGCGAGTTTCTTTCGCTGCCCGACCCGGTCCAGGGGGTTGCCGATCTGGCCGCGAGGGTGCCCGACGCGGCGGGGATATACCTGGTGCCTGCGTTTGCCGGGCTGGGCGCACCCCACTGGAACGACACCGCGCGCGGTGTCGTCACCGGCATCACCCGCAGCACGACGGCGGCGCATCTGGCGCGGGCCGCCATCGAGGCAGTCGCCTATCAGGTGCGCGACGTGTTCGACGTGATGCAAGCGGAAGCTGCCACCGACCTCCAGGTGTTGCTGGCCGATGGCGGCGCGACCCGCAACGCACTGTTGATGCAGTTCCAGGCGGATATCCTTGGCGAACCGGTCCTGCGCAATCTCTCCACCGACGTGTCCCCGCTGGGCGCGGCTTACCTGGCCGGGTTGGCGAGTGGCGTCTGGTCGTCGCTGGACGAAATTGCCGCTCTGCCCCGGCCCCGCGCCCGCTTTGACCCGCACCTGCCCGCCGCGCAGCGCGACCAGTATTACACCGGCTGGCAGCAGGCGGTGGCGCGCACGACCTTTGACACCGGGCACACGCAGCCTGCCGCTGCATTGACCGGCGCGCAGACCGATTAGGCTGGGAGAGGATCGACGTTATGGCCCGTGCTGATGAACTTCGCCTGATGACCAAAGTGGCGCGCCTCTACTACGAGCGCGACCTGAGCCAGCCCGAGATCGCTGCCCAACTCGACCTGTCGCAGGCCACCGTGTCGCGGCTCCTGAAGCGGGCCAAGCAAGAGCAGATCGTGCGGATCTCAGTGAACGTCCCCACCGGGGCTTACCCCGAGTTGGAGGAAGCGCTCCAGAAGATCTACGGCCTCAAAGAGGCGGTGGTCGTGGATAGCGTGGAGGACGACGACCAGATCTTGCGCGATATCGGCGCGGCGGCGGCCTTCTACCTGGAGAGCACCTTAAAGCCGGGCGAGATCATCGGCATTTCTACCTGGAGCGCGACCATCCTGGCGATGGTTGACGCCATGCACCCGCTGTCGCGGCCCGCCGACATCCGGGTGGTGCAAATCCTGGGTGGGATCGGCAACCCTGTCGCCGCCGTCTACGCCAGCCGGCTCATCGATCGGCTGGCGACCCTGGTACGCGGGCAGGCCACGTTGCTCCCGGCTCCCGGTGTGGCCGGGTCAGTGGACGGCAAGCTCGTCTTGCTGGAAGACAAGTTTGTGCAGGACGCGCTCGCCCTGTTCGACAAGGTGCGCCTGGCGCTGGTTGGCATCGGCACGGTCGAACCCTCCGGCCTGCTCGCCAGCAGCGGCAATGTCTTCTCGCCCCAGGAACTGGATGTATTGCGGGCGGCGGGCGCGGTGGGCGATATTTGCCTGCGCTTCTTCGACCGCCAGGGGGTGCCGGTCGCCACCCCGCTGGACGATCGGGTGATCGGGATGGCCCCCGCCCAGTTGCGGCGGGTCAAGCGGGCGGTGGCGCTGGCGGGCGGTAAGCGGAAGCTGGCGGCGATCCAGGCAGCGCTGGTGGGCAGGCTGGTCAATGTGCTGGTCACCGACCGCTTTACGGCGCAGCACCTGATCGAAAATCAAGCGGCGCTGCAAGACGCGCCGGGCATCGTGGCGGGCGTCTAGCGGTCGTCGACGGGTGAGGAACACGGATGATGTGTACTCTGGGAGTGGTGAGCCGGGGTGGGGCGGCCCGCAACCGGCCCGGACCGATCCGACGCGCGTTGCTGCTGGGCCTGCTGGGCGGGTTGCTGGTGTTGTCGTTGACCGGTTGTACCCTCTGGACCGTCCGGTCGTTGCACCCGCCCGCCGGCGCGGCGGGCAGCGCGAGCATCGAGCCGGGCAAGCCGGGCTTCAACGCGGCGGCCTATGTTGATTCGATCTGGCAGAGCAAAGTGCTGCCGACCGTGCAGGAGCGGGGGACCGATCTGCCCACCCTGCTGGCGGCGCTCAAGGCGGACCCCGCCGGGGCCAAGCAGAAGTACGGGCACCGCGAGGGCCAGCGCCCCTACAACTTCCTGGTGAAAGGGGCGGGCAAGGTGCTCACGGTGGATACGGCGTCGCGCAGCGGCACGATCAAAGTGGACCTCGCGCCGGGGGACGGGACGCCCGATGCGACGCTCCAGGTCGGCCCGGTGTTGCGCGGCACCTCGTTGCGCGATGCCCTGCCGTTCATCCAGTTCAACATGTTTACGAACCAGCTTGAATATGCCGATGTGTCCAACCAGCTTTCTGATCGGGTGCTCAAAGACACCATCGGCGCGCGCGATGTGCCCGGCCTTCAGGGGAAGACTGTCACGTTCCAGGGCGCGTTCACGCTGGACGAAAGTGGCAGCGTGCTGATCACCCCCGTGCTGCTCCAGGCCAAATAGGCCGGGGCGCGGGTAGCCAACGACGATACACGGCGACAGAATGGGGGACCATGATGGTTGCAACGGCAACGGTGCCGGGGACGATGCCTACGGTGGCGGATATCATCCTCCGCGCCGAAGGGATCACCAAGGTTTTCAGCGGCACGGTCGCGCTTGATACGGTGGACTTCCACGTCTACCGGGGCCAGGTGAACGTGCTCATCGGCGAAAACGGCGCGGGCAAGTCCACGCTGGTGAAAATCCTTGCTGGCGTGGAGCAGCCCACGAGCGGCAAGCTCTTGCTCGAAGGCAAAGAAGTGAACTTCCGGTCGTCGCGGGACGCAGCCCGGCATGGTATCGGCATGATCTTTCAGGAGTTGAATCTCTTCCCCAACCTCAGCATCACCGAGAACATCTTTACCGCCCGCGAACTGACCACCCCTTTTAAGATGATCGATCAGCAGGCTCAGGAGCGGATCGCTCGGGACTTGCTGGTGCGGCTCGAACATCCGATGGACCCGGCCACCCTCGTGGCCGACCTGCCGATCGGGCAGCAGCAAATCGTCGAGCTCGCCAAAGCCCTGGCCCGCGACGCCCGCATCCTGATCATGGACGAGCCGACCTCGGCGTTGAGCCAGGCCGAAGTCGCCGTGCTCTTCAAGGTTATCCGCGACCTGAGAGCGCGGGGGGTCTCGATCATCTACATCTCGCACAAGCTCGAAGAACTGATGCAGATCGGCGACTATATCACCGTGTTGCGCGACGGGCGCCTGATCGCGAAAGCCCCGGTCAGCGCAGTAGACGTACCCTGGATCATCCGCAAGATGGTTGGGCGCGAAACGCGGGCACCCTTCCACAACGAGACGCACGCCGTTGACCAGGAGATCCTCCGCGTCGAGGGGCTGACACTGCCCAAGGCGGGCGGCAAGGGCCTCCTGCTCGACTCGGTGTCGTTCTCGCTGCGGGCGGGCGAGATCGTCGGCATCTATGGGCTGATGGGGGCCGGGCGCACCGAACTGCTCGAGTCGCTGATCGGCCTGCGCACCCCGGCGCTGGGCAGCGTGCGGCTGGGCGGCAAAGAGTTGATCGGGCGGCGGGTCTCGGCGCGCATCCGGGCGGGCCTGGTGCTGGTCCCCGAAGACCGCCAGCGGGCGGGCCTGGTGCAGACGCTCTCGGTCAGCAGCAATATGACCCTGGCGAGCCTGCGCGCCTATACGCGAGGGTTCTTTCTCTCCGAGTTGAAGGAGCGACTGAACGTCAAGCGGATGATCGCGGAACTGTCGATCAAGGTGTTCAACCCCAACCAGCTCATTACCTCGCTCAGCGGCGGGAACCAGCAAAAGGTGGTGGTCGGCAAGGCGCTGCTCACCGCCCCGAAGGTGCTGCTCCTGGACGAGCCAACACGAGGGATCGACGTGGGGGCCAAGGCCGATATGTTCCGGATCATGAGCGACCTCGCCGCAAAAGGGCTGGGGGTGCTGTTCGTCTCCTCAGAACTGATCGAAGTGTTGGCGATGGCGGATCGCATCCTGGTGATGTCCAAAGGCCGGATCACGGGCGAGTTCTCCCACGAAGACGCAACCGAGGAAGCCCTGGTGGCCGCGTCCGCGGTCGGCCACAAGCTAGACCAGACAGGAGTAGCGCATAATGGGGGTTAACGTTCAAGCACCTTCCAGTCCCGGCGCAGGCACACCCGGCAGCGCGGTGCTGCCCCGGCAGCGCGTCTCGCTGACCTCGGTGATTCTACGGCTCCGCGCCTATATCGCCCTGATTGTGCTGATCGCCATCTTCTCGGTGTTGTCGCCCACGTTCCTGACGCCGGGCACCCTGACCATCCTGGCCTCGCATGTGGCGCTCAACGCAATCCTGGCCCTGGGCATGACCTTCGTTATCCTGACCGGGGGGATTGACCTGTCGGTCGGTTCGATCGTTGGCCTCGCAGCGATGGTCGCAGGCGGTCTGATCTCGCAGGGGCTGGTACTCGAAGTGTTCGGCGTCACGATCTACTTTAATATCTGGATTGTGATCCTGCTCACGCTTCTGGCTGGGGTGATCGTCGAGGCGGTCAATGGCTGGGTGATCACCCAGTTCAAGGTGGCCCCGTTCATCGCCACGCTGGGGATGCTCTATGTCGCCCGCGGGGCCGCGCTCCTGCGCTCCAACGGGGCCACCTTCCCCAATCTGGTCGGCAGCCCGGACCTGGGCAACACCGGCTACCCGGTGCTAGGATCGGGGACGCTCGTGGGCCTGCCCATCCCGATCTGGCTGATGATCGCCTTCGGGGCCGCCGCGATGTTTGTCGCCTACAAAACGCCGCTGGGCCGCCAGGTCTTCGCCATCGGCGGGAACGAGCGCGCCGCCGAACTGGCCGGGGTCCAGGTCAAGCGGGTGAAGCTGCTCGTCTACATGATCTCGGGCTTCTGCGCCGCGATGGTCGGGCTGATCGTCTCCTCGCAGCTCGTTGCGGCGCACCCGGCCACCGGTGAAACATTCGAACTGAACGCCATTGCCGCCGTAGTCCTCGGCGGCACGTCCCTCTCCGGGGGGCGCGGGTCGCTGGGCGGCACCATCATCGGCGCGTTTGTGATCGGTGTGTTGAGTGATGGACTGGTCTTGCTGGGCGTGTCCGAGTTCTGGCAGACCGTCATCAAAGGGCTGGTGATCGTACTGGCCGTCGTAGTTGACCAGCTACAACAGCGACTGCAGAGTCGCGCCGTGCTCCAGCGCGCATAGGAAAGGAGGGGCTGGCGTCCTAGCTGTGGCGGCTTTGGCTGTAGACACTCTTTGTCATCGAGTTTACTCAGAAAAACAGGAGGAAGTTCTGTGTTCAAGCATAAGCAAATGTCCGTTCTCGCAGTACTAATGGTGGTATTTAGCCTGCTGGTCCAGGCCTGCGGAGGGGCCACTGATACGCCGACCTCAGTTCCGGTGCCGCCCACCGCGACCACGGCTGCCACGGTAGCCGCGCCGGAAGCCACAGCTACGACCGCCTCGGCGGCGGCCACCAACACGACCGCGCCGGAAGCCACGGCCACGACCGCCAGCAGCGGCACAACGACCGGCAACGGCAAGCTGATCGCGATCATCACCCCGTCGCATGACAACCCGTTCTTCAAGGCGGAAGCCGATGCCGCCGATGCGCGGGCCAAAGCGCTGGGCTATGACACACTGATCCTGGTCCACGACGACGATGCCAACAAGCAAAACCAACTCTTTGATACGGCCATCTCGCGCAAGGCGGCGGCGATCATCCTCGACAACGCCGGGGCCGATGCGTCCATTTCTGCCGTGCAGAAGGCCAAGGACGCCGGGATCCCCAGCTTCCTCATCGACCGCGAGATCAACCAGACCGGTGTGGCAACCGCCCAGATCGTCTCCAACAACTACCAGGGGGCGACGCCCGGCGGGCAGGAGTTCGTGCGGCTGATGGGCGAGAAGGGCACCTTTGTTGAACTGACCGGCAAGGAGTCGGACACCAACGCGGGCATCCGCTCCAAAGGCTACCACGACATCATCGACAAGTACCCGGACATGAAGATGGTCGCCCAGCAGAGCGCCAATTGGAGCCAGACCGAAGCGTTCCAGAAGATGCAGACGATCTTGCAGGCCAACCCGGACATCAAGGGGGTGATTTCGGGCAACGACACGATGGCGCTGGGCGTGTCGGCGGCGTTGAAAGCGGCGGGCAAGACCGCCGTGATCGTGGTCGGCTTCGATGGCAGTCCGGATGTGATCGCGGAGATCACGGCGGGGGGCAATATCAAGGCGACGGTGCTGCAACCGGCAGCGGGGATCTCGGAGATGGCAGTGGACCAGGCGGACGCCTACATCAAGGCGGGGGGCAAGACCACCCAGGACGAGAAGCAGTCGGTGGACTGCGAACTGGTCACCCCGGCCAACGCCGACCAGTACAGCGTCTTCGGGCGCAAGTAGTCCCGCCCCGATGGCCTGACAACCGATAGGTGATAAGCACCAACAGGGCGAGTGTTGCGTACGCAACACTCGCCCTGTTGGTCTTCTTCCCAAAAGCCGGAGGCCCCCGGTGCGGATACCCGCACCGGGGGCTTCTGGCTTTCAGGGAACCCTCAGCGGCGGACCAGGGTCTGGCAGTTGGGGAAGAAGGCCAGTGCGGCGATCTTGCTCATCTGTCCGCGTGTCGCGTTGTTGTAGGGGCGGAAGTAGGGCCGGTTGGTCGGCGGCACACAGGGCTCCCCAGAGCTGCCGCAAGGATAGCCGCCGATGATGCCCCGGCTCGCCATCCGCTCGATATAGAGATAGAAGGTGGAGCCGGGCGGCACATCCGCGAAGGTCTGGCCGGTCGGCGTTTCGGTCCAGCCCGCCGCCCCGCTGGTGATCTTCGAGAGTTGCCCCCGCGTGACGTTGTTATAGGGACGGAAGTAGGGGCGGTTCAAGGGGCCGACGCACGGTTCAAACGGGCCGCCGCAGGGATAGCCGTTGATGATCCCTCGGGCGCTCAGGCGTTCGATCCAGACGTGGAAGGTGCTGCCCGGCGGCACATCCTCGAAGGTCTGTAGGGTGCTGGGGATCGGGTCGGTGAAGCCCGCCGATTCGGAGACGATCTTGCTGACCTGGCCCCGCGTGACGTTGTTATAGGGACGGAAGTAGGGGCGGTTCAAGGGGCCGACGCACGGTTCAAACGGGCCGCCGCAGGGATAGCCG
>JBBSAN010000197.1:0-9834 GCA_038252265.1 Chloroflexia bacterium | reverse complement strand
CACTGCCGGGGGCGCTTGAGCGCACAGGCGGGCAATCTCGTCAGGAGCCAGATCCAATGGGGTCGACATAGCGCCAATTACTGCAAGTTATATACCGCTGCTAGAGGCTGAGTAGTTACCAATATTATTCTGTAGCGCACAAAGAGGCGCTGTAGTTGGAGGTTTACACAAATGACCAGGCAAGATTATTACGACAATCTCAATGCCGACCGGGGACACGGTTCCCGGCACGAACAGAGGGGCGAGGCGACGCGCTGGGAACAGCATAGCCCGCACGCCCATCAGGAACACGACCAGCACGAGCATGGTCACCACGAACACACTCATCACGAACACGACCAGCACGAGCATGGTCATCACGAACACGACCAGCACGAGCATGGTCATCACGAACACGGCTGGGGCCGTGGGCCGTTCGCAGAGGGACGCGGTCCTTTCCGCCCCCCGTTCGGGCCGGGTGCCTTTTTCGGGCGCTGGGGCGGTCCCGGCGGCGGACGCCGAGGGCCGTGGGGACCGTTTGGTCCTGGCTTCGGGCGCGGTTTTGGGCGCGGCTTCGGGCGTGGCTGGGGTGGCCCTGGCTTCGGCCCGGCTCCCGAAGAATGGGAACGCGGCTTTGGCCCGGCTCCCGAAGAATGGGGTTTCCGGGGCGGGCCTGGGCCGCGCCGAGGTCGGGGTGGTCCCGGCTTCGGGCCGGAAGGCCCTGAAGGTCGCGGCTGGGGCCGTGGCTGGGGACGCGGCTGGGGCCCGGCTCCCGAAGAGCGCGAGTTCCGAGGCCCTGGACCGCGCCGGGACCGGGGCGAACACGGGCCGGGCCGGGGTGGTCATGGCCCGCACGGGCCGGAAGCATCCGAGTGGCGGGACCGGAAGATCGCGCACCTGGAGCACGTCCAGCAGCGGCTCGAACACCACCTGGCCGAAGTCAAAGAAGCACTAGAGCACCTGCACCAGCAGCAGGCCCCCGCTCAACCGGCAGGAGAGAGCACGACACCCGCCGCTGGTGAGGCACCACCCAGGCAGATCTAGCGTCTGGGATAGTTTAGGTACATATCCCTTAAGAAGAACCCCACAAAAGAGGACGAGATCAACCAATGACCTCGTCCTTTTAATACGATATAATAGCGGAGAACGCTATGCTGACACCACCCCAACATTGCCCCGCATGTGGCACCGCCTGGATCGAGGGGCACACCTGCCAGGACGACTTTCACCAGATGCTGGCCTGGGAGTTCGAGTACCCGCCTTTATGGGATGTTCACTACCTGACGGTACTCTGCTACCACCTGCAACACCCCAGCCTGTATGCCCCCGCAGGCCTGACCGAAGCCCGGCGGCTCCTGGCGGTGTTCGTGGTAGATGGTGTCTCCCCGCAGGAAATACGCAGGCGCAACCGGAACCACGTCGATTCGAGCAAGCGCACCTGGAAGATCAAGGGCACCCCTGATGCACAGAGCGCGTATGCTCATCCCATCCAATGGCCGGTGACGGCGGCTCAGGTGATCGGGGGGGGATCGGAGGCATACTGCACCAATGTGCGTACCTGGGCCGAATCGGTCTATGCCACGCTGGTTGCTTCAGGAAATCTGGAATAGGAGGGTTTGTAATGCAGGAAGATGCAGCAGGGAGGGGCGGGGTTCAGGTGATCCGAGGGGACCGGCTCAGCCTCAGCACCGCCCAGACGCCAGGGATGACCCGGGTGGCAGCAGTGGCCCCGGAGACAACCGGCAACCGGCAACTGTGGGTCGGGCTGGTGACAACACCACCGGGTACGGTGAGCGGCTGGCACCATCATGGGGATTGCGAGACGGCTATCTATGTGGTCAGCGGTCAAGCGCGCTTTCGTTGGGGGCCAGGCGGGCAGATGGGGGCCGAGGTCGGGCCAGGCGACTTTCTCTCCGTCGCGCCCAACGCCATCCACCAGGAAGAGGCGCTGGGTGACGCTCCGGTGGTGCTGGTGGTTGCCCGGGCCTGTAGCGGCGTCCTCGTCGTCAATGTTGACGCTCCGGAGCCGGAATAGGCCGGGCAACCACCCACCACGGAACCCTATGTATTTACCCGCCCGACACCGCCTGGAGGATTTGCAGGTGGTCGCGTGGCTCAAGGACGATAGCCGTGGGGTCGAGCCACTGGATGCTTTCCCCGTTGTAGAAGATCAGCACATGGGGGCGGAGCCGCGCATCCTCATCCCACACATGCACGCGCAGCAGAGGGTAGCGCACGCGGAGTTGGACCAGTGCCTCGGCCAGCGTGGTAGCGCTGAGTTGAAAATCGGCTTGCCCGCCCACGCTATCGCGCAGGAGGGTGGGAACGCTGACAGTGATCTCCATCGCACGTTGCCTCAATCTGTAACCATCCAGGTCTTGAGCATGGTAATACGGGGGAACTGGCCCGGTAGGCGCTCCCAGTGGGTACCGCTATCCCGCGAACAGTAGACCTCGCCCATATTGGTCCCGAAGTAGACGCCTGCTGGCTCTAGCGCATCCACAGTCATCGCGTCGCGCAGCACCCCCACATACTGCTGCGCGGGCACGCCCTCGCGGGTGGCTTCCCAGCTTTCGCCGCCGTCTTGCGAGCGGTAGACGGCCAGGTCGCCATCCTTCACATAGCGCTGCCCATCACTGATCAGGGGCACCAGGAACAGGTTGCCATCAGGTGTGACCACCAACGGAAAGCCGAAGTTGCCGGGCAGTCCCGTTTCGATCGGCTGCCATGAGTCAGCGCCATCTCGCGAACGGAACACCCCGCCGTGGAATTGCATATATAGCGTATCGGAGTTATTCGGATCCAGCACAACCTTGTGGACACAGCGGCCCACTTCCGATCCCGGTTGAGGCGTTGGCACTTCGGGCAGCCCGTTGTTGCAGACTTTCCAGGTCTCGCCCCCATCGGTCGTGCGGAATACCCCCACGGCTGAAATCGCGATCCACATCCGCTGGGCATTAGTCGGATCGATCAAGATCGTGTGCAGGCACAGCCCGCCGTTACCGGGTTCCCAGTAGGGGCGGGAGGGATGGCTCGTCAGCCCCGATAATTCGGACCAGGTTTCACCGCGATCCTCGCTGACAAACAGCCCCGCTTCTTCCACACCCGCATACAGCCGGTCCGGCGTGGAGGGGTGACCGGGCACGATCTGCCAGATCCGTTTCATCTTGAAGGTGCTTTCGGCAGAATAGCTAGGGCTGCCTTCGACCTGGGTCCAGGTCTCACCGAAATCGGTGCTGACGCGGATGGTCGGGCCATAGACGTAGTGGCTGGTACCTGCATAGATGTGGTTGCCGTGGCGGCTATCGCCCAGCAGGCTATAAATGTCCCACCCGCCCAAATGCGGCCCGGTCAGTTGCCAGTCTTGCCGCGTGGTGTCGGTATGATAGAGGAAGGCTCCCTTCGTGGTGCCTACCAGTACAACGAGATGATCCGCCATAGTCCGGTCCTCCTTATTTGCTTGTGGCCGTCAAAGTGGGCCGATGATAGCACAGGTGTTCTACTCTGTCAAGCCGTAGCTAACGGTGCCCTGCGGGGCAGGGATCACACGCCAGATCATGCTCTGACCAACCACTAACGCTATGGAGCATCGCCATCCACCAGGACAGTGGGCATTATACAACCGTAAAACCTATACGGCACATAAGTGTGTATGTACCGCAAGCGAGTAAATACGGAAGCTTGACGGGGCCACGTTAGGATAATCATCTGATCCAGCTTGTATCAAAGCCTTTACAGGACTACCGCCGAATCTGTCCAGTCGCTATCTCCGACCTGTCAGCCACGCCAGCACCCTGATCACAGGGGGTCGCCGGGGAAGGAGATAGCTTAAAGATAGCACCCAATCAAGGATCACATAACACGTATTATGTGATCCTTGAATATAGAACATAGAACCGGGATGAGACCCCAATGGACGAGTTGGTTGGCCGGAATCTCTTCGATCTGGTGGCGCACGAAGAGCACCAACGCGCAATGGCGTACCTCAGCTACGCGATAGAACTGGGCGGAAACCATCGTCTACTGACCGAGGATCAATCTCTATTCGGGGGTGACATCGAGGCTGCGCCCGCTGACCAACTTAAAGATGAGCAAGATCGTAAACGAGCTGATCACCAGGATCGCAGCCAGCACAATCGCCACGTTTACGTCACTCTCCAGGGCGATATAGATCGCCAGCGGCATCGTCTGGGTGCGCCCGGCGAAGTTGCCCGCGAATAGAATGGTCGCGCCGAACTCACCCACCGCTCGTGCCCAGCCCATGATCGCCCCGCCGACGATACCCGGCAGGGCCAGGGGGATGATGACATGGCGGAAGATGGCTCCCACCCCGGCCCCCTGCACCGCAGCGGCTTCGAGTACCTCGCGGGGCACGCCCTGGAACGCTGTACGCGCCGCCTTGATGTAGAACGGCGCGGCCACGAACGTCTGGGCCAGCACCACGGCGACCAGGGTAAAGGCCACCTCCAGCCCCAAATCGTGGAGCAGACCGCCTAGCGGGGTGCGCCGCCCGAAGGCGAACAACAACGCCACCCCGGCGACGGCAGGCGGCAAGATTAGCGGTAGCTCCAGCACCGTCTCGATCACCCGTTTGCCCGGAAACTGCCCTCGCCCCAGTGCATAGGCTACCGGCGTGCCAAAGAGGATCATCACTCCCAGGCTGGCGAGGCTGCTGAGGGCGCTCAGGCGGAGCGCGTCCTGCACGACGGGCGCGCCCAGGTAGCCGAGCAGTGCGTCTAGCGGCACCCGCGCCAGCAAGGCCAGCAGCGGCAGGCTGATAAACGCGACACAGATGCCCCCCATCCCGGCAACCAGCCCCCGCCCCAGCAATCCCGTCCAGGACAGGGGGACCCGCGCCGATGCGATAGGACGCACGACTCTGGGGTGCTCGTTCGAGATAGAGGATTCGATAGTGCTACGTGCTTTCTCGCGTGCCATAATTGGTCTGCCCGCCTACGGACTTCCGGCGCGGACAAAGCCGTGCTTTTCCAGCGCGGCCTGGCCGGGGGCCGAGAGCATATAGTTGATCCAGGCCTGGGCTGCCGCCGGGTGCGACGCCTCTTTAACCAGCGCGATGTAATAGACCGCCACTACATTATATTGCGTGGGGATAGCCAGCGTCTTGATGGGTTGCACGGTGCCGCCTGCCCCCGCGTTGGACGCCTGGGCATCGGTGGTGTAGACAACGCCCGCGTCTACCTCCCCCAGTTGGACCCGGCTGAGCACCTGGCGCACGTTGTTCTCGCGGCTGACCACGTTTGCCAGCACCTGGGTCTTGAAGCTGGCCCCATAGGTCGGGTCCGCTGCCAGTTTATCGAATACCTGAAGGGTATACGCACCAACCGGTACACTCGGATCGGCCAGCGACAGCTTTACCCCCGCCCGCGCCAGGTCTTGCAGCGTGTTGATCTGGCCGGGGTTGTCGCCGGGCAGCACCACTGTCAGCACGTTGCGCGCTAGTTCGTGCGGCGTGCCGTCGATCACGCCAGCGCTCACCGCTTTGTCCATGTTTGTCTTGTCCGCCGAGGCAAATACATCGGCGGGAGCACCCTGCTGCAACTGGGCGACCAGTTGTTGTGACCCGGCGAAGTTGAAGAGCAGATCGGTGACCACAGGGTTCGCCCCTTTGAACGGCTGCTCCGCTTCGATAAACGCCTCTTTCAGCGAGGACGCAGCGAAGATGGTCAAACCGGTTGCACCTACCGTCGGCAGCGGGGTCGCGGCGGTAGCAGCCGGAGTAGTGACGTTGGGGACCGGGGCCAGGGTGCCCGTGGGCGTGCTGGGAACTACCGGGGCGGCTGTGCAGGCAGACAGGAGGAGTAGGCACCCCCCCAGCACCCCCCAGCCACGCCACCCTACCCCGCAAGAACGTGTGATCATCGGTATGATAGTTTCTCCAATCAAAGGGTCGTGCGATCACAACCCGGCAATCTCACCCTCGCGGGTCAGGATCATCACCGAGGTCGATTTGATCAGGGCCACGGCTTCCATCCCCACCCGCAAGTTCATATCGGCGGCGGCTTCGGCGGTGATGATCGCCACCAGATGGTTATCGCCAATCTGCATTTCGACCTGGGCCATGATCCCGTCGGTCTTGATCGCAGTGATGTGGCCGGGTAGCCGGTTGCGGGCGCTCAGTTTGGGTCGTTCGTCAGGCATCAGGCTCCTCCGTTGTTTCACCGTCCGGGGTAGCGGCCAGCACCACCGCCAGGTGCAGCCACAGCCGGTGGGTCTCGTCGTCCAGGCTCAGCCCGGTCAGCGCCTGGATGTGCGCCAGCCGGTAGTACAGGCTGTTGCGGTGCAGGAACAGGGCCGTCGCCGCCCGGCTGAGGTTCGCCCCCTCGCGGAAATAGACCGCCAGCGTATGCACCAGATCGCCCCCCTGCTCGCGGTCGTAGGCCACCAGTGGGGCCAGGGTCGCCCGGATCGTCGCGGCGGCAGCGGGATCGGCGGCGAGGGCCTGCCGCAGCAAGGCGCGATAGTCGGGTGTCACGGTGGGGCGCGGTTCCCTTCGGGTGAGGTGCGGGTGGCGGCAAACGTCTGCCCTAAGTGTACCATCAATTCGTGCCGTTTCATTGGGCAAATTGCACAGAGTTATGTGTGGTCCGGCACATTCCGCTATGTTATAATGAACACAATGATCGCCTCAACAAACAATGTGTTTACACCTTATAACAGGGAGAATATCATGGACCAACCAACTCAACGATTGGACGAAGAAGCGGCAGAAATGCGTTGCCCCAAATGTGGCTATCCGGTGGTCGAGGCTGTAGTGGGTGAATACGTGAGCCTGGCCCCGGCCAAGCGCCGGATGGGGAACCTGCTTAAGGGGACCACCTGTACGGCTCGGGTCTGCTCGGAATGTGGCTACACTGAATTCTACGCCAAAAATCCCAGGAACCTGCTGGAATAGCCTTGTCCGCCAATGGCAAACTCATCAGGGATATGTGCAGTCCGGCAGTAGATAAAATGATCAGGCTCCGCAATGCCGTTGATATTCACTTTCGACCAGGGCCGGGCTGAGATCGGGCAAGACCAACTCATGCGCTGTGATACATAGCCCGGCGACGATGGTGCCGAGTTCCAGGCAGCGGCGCACCCCGTAGCCGTGGAGATGCCCATAGAGGAACCCGGCAAAGAAATTGTCCCCCGCTCCATTCGTATCCACCTGCGGATAGATATTTAGGATCGGCTGCTCGACCCATTTCCCATCAGCGGTCAGCGCCGACGCGCCCCGGCTACCATGCGTGCAGACCACGACCTGCTTGCCTGCCGCGATCTGCTGCGCCATGAACGCCCGGTAGTCCGGCAGCCGATCCGAGCTGAGGAACAGATAGTCGGCGGCAGCAATGAAATCGGCGTGATACGGATTCACCCCGTCATAGTCGTGGATATCACACCAGATGGGTCGTCCGTGTTCGCGGAGTGCCGGGATCAGGTGGCGGCAGTAGTTGGCGATGTTCAGCACCACCAGATCGTGCCGGGGGATCAGGGCGGCGAGGCGGGCCTGATCTAGGGGTGGGTCGGGGCTGCCGGGGGCGATGAAAATCGAGATCCGCCCGCCTGTCGCATCCATCAGGTTGACGTGCCGCGGGGTGCCTGCCGGGTCGGGGTCGGTGAGGAAAGTCAGGCCCGGCAGGTCCAGGGCGGCGCGGATCTGTTCGCCATAGCGATCCGCGCCGGTGGGGGCATGGAGCGTCACCGGGAAAGCCAGCTTACTGAGGCTGATCGCCTTGCCCGCGCCCGTCGATCCCACCGTCTCATGGAACCCCCGGCTGAAGATCGTCTGGGGGACAGGGGGTGGCAGGGTGTCCAAATAGACCATCAGGTTATAGGACACCCCGCCGAGGACCAGGATGCGCGGCGGCGGTCCCACGCTCACCAATCATAGCGAGTCAGCGGCGTGCGGTTACCGGTGTTCCAGCGCATACTGCTGTAGCTTGGCTCAGGTAGCTTCTCGAAGGCCGACTGGATGGCGAGCCGACCGGGTCCGTGCATCCGCAGCCAGAGGCTGCTCTGCAAGCCCGACAGCCAGCCCGAATTGGCCCCGCGCCAGGTTTCGACGTGCATTTGCAGGCGCACGGTCGAGTCTTTGAACAAGAGCGCACGTGGCTTGATCAGCACGGTTTCGTCGGGGCGCAGCATCCGCTCGAAGACGTTGCCGCTGCCGTGCAAAAGCAAGAGGCCGGGGGTCTGGGGGGCGCTGAAGGTATCGACGTACATCCCCAGCGGGTAATAGGTTTCGTCGCCGTAGTAATACCACAGGCTGCTCTGGCCCCAGTCATAGGCGACATTGGTGGTGGCGACCAGGAAGAGGTGCTCGCGCACATCCACGGCCTGCCCCGGCTGGAGTGGAACGGCGACCATCTCGCCCGGCGCATCGCGGGAGAAGGCGATATGGCCGGGGCCGTGCGCCTGGGTCATGATCAGCGGCAGGCCCGCGAATATGCGCTTCCAGGCTCCGCGCAGGGGTAGCATGGAGACTTTAACCTGGGGATCTTTCCAGAGCAACACATGGTGGGTGAAATAGACACTGTCGTTCCCGGCCAGGTTCATGTCGGCCACGGGCACATAGTTGCCCTCGATCTGGCAATACGAGTTGCCGAATTGGAGCTTCGCCATATCCTTGATCGGCGGCAAGGCGTACCAGCCGGTCGGCGTGGCGACCAATTGGACATCGACCGGCGCGCCGCAGGCCGGGCAACTGCGGCTCACGCCTACGCTGGCCGTGCCGCACCAGGGACAGGTATAGCTGCGCAGGGAGGCAGCATCGGGAGCGGGGGTACTCATCGGTGGCCTCCTTATTCGGTGGTGTGATGAACATACATCGATTGGATGCCGACGCGGCCCGGCCCGATCATCTCGGCCAGGTTCATGCCGGTGCCACCGAGCAGGCCGGTGGTCAGCGGCACGGTGACCACGTTCATGGTCACGCTGGCGTCCTTATAGAGAAACGCGCCCGGCTCGATCTGAATCGACTCGCCGGGCCGCAGCACGCGCTCGAAGACGTTGCCATTGCCGTGCAGGATGAGCAACCCCGGCTGGTCGGTCGTGACAAAGCGGTCCATGAACATCCCCTGCCCACCCATCAGGATATTCCGCAGGCCCTTGACGCGGATAAACGAGTAGCTGATCAGGTGCGAGGCGAGGAGGAAGGCGTGTTCGCGCACGTCCAGTTCCATGCCAGGATGGAGGGGCAGCACGACCAGTTCGCCGGTGGCGTCGCGAGAGAAGGCGATCCGCCCCGGCCCGTGCGCCACGCTGATGATAAACGGCAGCCCGGCCAGCACACGCTTCATCCCGCCGCTCAGAGCCAGCGCGCTCATCGGCACGCGGTCCTCTTTCCAGAGCAAGACATGATGTTCAAAAAAGACGGAATCACCCCCGGCCAGGTTGATCTCGGCCACCGGGACGATCTCGCCCTCCACCTGGCAGGTGCTCTGACCGAAGTGGATCTCGGTCATATCGCGCAGGCGGGGGGCTTCGCGCCAGCCCGACTCGCTGACCAGGTTACGGATATCCAGCGGGGCACCACAGGCCCAACACGCCAGCGCCTGCGGCTCGTTCTGCCCGCCGCACCACTCACATTTGATCCGTTGGATCGGGTCCATCCAGTTTACTCCTCTGCTTGGCCGCATCTTACTATATCCACGCTTATGGAGTTACCTTACCAGATCCGCCCCCGCTTTGCAATACACAGACTGAGCACCAATTAGCAGCCCTCCATACTTCCTGTAGGAGATGGCTCCGTCCGTTGATGGTCGGGTGTCTTCCAGTGTCGGGTCCCCCCGACCCTCAACGGACGGAGCCCACTCCTACAAAGGGGGGCCATTGCTAGGTTGAGCTCTCAGATAT
>JBBSAN010000196.1:0-9838 GCA_038252265.1 Chloroflexia bacterium | reverse complement strand
AGAGGATCTCGGTGCGCCACTTGCCCTGGTCCGGCTCCTCGCCGGGGTCAGTCCAGTAGATCGTCCACGGCGCGGTCGCCATTGGATTGTGGCCGTGCGCGTCGAGCCACTGCGTCAACGCGGCATAGGCGGCGGGCAGCGTATCGTACGACCCGAAATGGTCGGTGACGGCCACCGTGCCCCCCGGCAACTCTCCGGCAGCAACCCGGCCCGCTCCCCCCACCGGCGCGGGCACCAGAAAGCCGACCTCAATATCGGCCTGCTCCGAATCCAAGTGGTGATAGCGGATAAACTGCGGGCCACTGGGATGCACCCCCGCGCTTTCCAGATAGCCCGACACTTCGGGCCACGCGGTGTCCATGACACTGGTCATTGCCGCCGTGGGCGTTTGGACGCGAATCGTGGCGACGGGCTGGGCCGCGATCTGCCGGGTTTCGATGGTGTAACTCATGGTATCCTCCTTACTGACTGGCTGTACGCTCAGGAAGGGCAATCCCCCCACCAGGCAGTATGGCATTCCCGGCCCCAAAAACGGAAACGAGAAAGCAGAAAGCAGAAGTCAGAAAGCAGACGTCAGAGCGCATAGGAAGCTGATCTGACTTCTGACTTCTGCTTTCTGACTTCTGCTTTCTCGCCGCTTACCCCTCGATCCGCCGCCGCAGACCGGCGAAGGCCTCGTCCAGGCGGGCCAGTTCGGCATCGGCCTGTTGCACTTTGCCCTGCTCGGCCTGCACGAAGCGGGTGTAGGGGGCGATAGCCTCATGGACCCGTTCCAGCGAGCGGCCCAGTTCCAATTCAAACTGGTTGGTCATCGCCTTGCTCAACTGGTCGCGCAGGGTGGCGATCTTCGCGTTGAACTGCGTCTTGGCCTGCCGCTGCTTCAGCGGCAGGAGGAACACGGCCAGCCCGCCCAGCACCACCGCCGCCGTGATCCCGGTGGCATCGATCCAGGCGATCTGGGTCGCCAGCGCCACGATGGCCCCGACGGCGGCCACGCCCGCCGCCCCGGCGGTCTGCGTCACCGCACTGCGGATGTCCTCGGCCAGTTCGAACGACTCGCGCTCGCGGTCGTAGCTCTCTACCACCTTGCGGGCCTGGAGGCCGACCGATTGCAGGAGTTCGGCGCGGTTGTACTCGAACTGCCGCCCCACCCGGCCCAGCATCTGGTCTTCGCGGCCCCGTGTGGACTGGCGGCGGTCCAGATACTCCTGCACGCTCTGCCACAGGCGCAGATCGTGGTCCACCATCCAGTCGATCAGGCCGTTGACGGCGGTATCGATCCGGGCGGCGCTGTCGGCCACCACTTCGCGCTCGAAGTTCCCGCGCACCCGGTCGGCGTTGAACAGTTCGGTGATCCGCGTCAGCCGCACCGTCTCATCAAGGAAGGCGACCCCCCGCTCGCGCAACTCATAGACGATGTTTTCGATCTCGCTGAGCCGGTGGGCGAACTGGCTGCGCATATCCTGCTGGTAGACCTCTAGCTGTTCCTCGATGTGCCGCATCGTCTTGGTGTCTTCGTCCAGCACACTCAAGCGTTCGGTCGTCACCTGGCGGTAGCGTTTGACGATACGCTCGGCCACGCCCAGCGGGGTACCCAGCTTGAGCCGGATCCGGCCCTCTTCGTCCAGCGTGTCGAAGATATAGGTTTCCAGCAGACCGAAGCGGCTGGCCTGCATCACCGGCGCGCCGCGGGTGTCGTGCGCGTCGAGCAGCCGCTTGCCCTGCAAGCCCAGCCGCGCCGAGACGGGGAAGATGCGCGGCTCGAAGCCCAGCAGCGCTTTGGCGTGTTCGGTGATGAAGGCCAGGATACGAGTCAGATCCGCCTGGTTATCCAGCCGGTCGATCTTGTTCAGAATGATCACCACCTGCTTGCCCCACTCGCGGATCGTTTCGAGGAAGGCGCGTTCGCTCTCGGTAAACGGGCGGTCTACCGAGGTCACGAACAGGACCAGATCGGAGCGCGGCACAAAGCGGCGGGTCAGTTGCTCGTGGGTGCGGATGATCGCATTGGTGCCCGGCGTGTCCACAATGGTGATCTCGCGCAGGAAGTCGGCGGGGTAGGTGCGTTCCAGCAGGCCCTCGCGGGTTTCCTGCACCGTCGCCGCGTCGCCGTGGCGCAGGAGCGTCACCAGGCTGGTCGTGGGCGTCACCCCTTCTTCCAGGAAGGGCGTGCCCAGCAGTGCGTTGATAAACGCCGACTTGCCCGCGTTGAACTCACCCACGTTGACCAGCAAAAACAACTCGTCTAGGTCCAGCCCGGCCTGGCGCAAGGCCCCCAGATCGGTCGGGTCTGGTTCCAGGGGCGTGATCGCCGCCCCCAAGGCCCCCAGCAGCCGCCGCTCCTGCGTTAGCAGATCGTTCTGCTTCGCGGTCAGCACGCGGGCCGGGCGGGGTGTCTCCACCGCTGTACCGCCGGAAGAAGTCGGAGCCGCCGGGGTCCGCTCAGAAGAATTATCCAAACTTAAATAGCCTCCTCGTTGGGCTGCTTGGCCCGATGCGCCTGTGTACCCGCTTGCAAACGGGAATCAATTCAGCAGGAATCAGACCAAGCGTGCGCGCTCACAAGCACCGGGCGGGGATGTGCTATAATCAGGCGCAGACCACGCAAAGGAGCAGACCCCCAATTGTGAATGCTGATCCGTTATTCTATGCTGTGCTGGCCCTGGTGGGCTTTGTCGCCGGGCTGATCGGCGCGTTACTGGGGCTGGGCGGCGGCATCTTCCTGGTGCCCGTGTTGACCGACCCGGCGTTGATGCACCTGCCCTTCCAGGACGCGTCAGGGATCAGCCTGGTCGCGGTGATCGCCACCTCCACGGCAGGAGCCAGCACGTATGTCCGCACCCGCCTGGCGAATATCCGGCTGGCCGTCTTGCTGGCTCCGGCCACCGTCGCGGCGGCGCTGGCGGCGTCATGGCTGGCCCAGGGCCTGGACCGCAACCTCCTGTCGGGGATCTTTGCCCTGCTGCTGGTCTACGCCGCGATCAACATGGTCCGGCCCTCGCGGGCGCGGGTTGCCGCCGAGGCCGGGACCGCAGCGGAGGACCCGCCGCCCGCCGACCCGTGGGGCCTGAACGGCAGCTATACCGACCAGGCCCTCGGTCGCCCCGTGCGCTATGTGGTGCGCCGCATCCGCGAGGGGTTCGCGGCCAGCCTGCTCGGCGGGACGGTGTCCGGCCTGCTGGGGGTGGGCGGCGGTATTATCCAGGTGCCGGTGATGAACCTGCTGATGGGCGTGCCGCTGAAAGTCGCCACCGGCACCAGCAACTTCCTGATCGGCATCACCGCCGTCGCCAGTGCTCTGATCTATTATGCCAACGGGCGGATCAACCCGCTCTATGCCGTGCCGGTGGCGCTGTCCGTCTTCGCCGGGGCGCGGGTCGGGGCACTGCTGGTGCAACGCCTGCAAAGCCGCGTCCTCCGCTGGATCTTTGCCACCGTCGCCGTCTTCGTCGCCCTGCGGATGCTGCTCCAGGCAATGGGCGGGTAAGGGACAGTTCTCAGTCATCAGTCAGCAGTTTGTCCGGTGCCAGCCTAGGCTGATCAGCACCGCACATCATGCCATTCTTCACGATGAAAACTGACGGCTGCGAACTGAGAACTGACGACTGACAACACCCTTGCAGAATCGAACTGAAAATGGTAGGCTTAACCTGTAATGTTTGCGCCCCCTGAACCGTCTTAACGGTGGAACCTCCACATTTGCCGCTGCCAGACGGGCAGGGAGCTACCGCATGATAGGCTCAGGAGCGATGAACTCAGGTAGCCGCGGCTTCGGTGGGGTGTTACCCGGAGACGCGGCAGAGGCACCATCTGCCACCACCCCTGCCGCCCGCCCGGAAGCGGCGGAGCAGGTGCTGGTGGCGCGTGCGCGGGCGGGGGACCAGGCGGCGTTCGAAGAAATCTTCGACCGTCTCCAGACCCCGGTCGTCAACTACCTGTATCGCGTGGTGGGCGATTGGGAGTTAGCGGCAGACCTGACCCAGGACACCTTCCTGAAAGCCTATCAGGCGCTGCCCCGCACCGACGAGACGTTGCAGCTCACGCCCTGGCTCTATCGCATCGCCACCAACACCGCCCTTGATGCCCTGCGGCGGCGCAAACGGATCACCTGGGTGCCGTTCCTGGAGGATTTTGAGCCGGTCGCGCCAGGGAGTGACCCGGCGCACACGGTGCCCAATGACGACCTGATCCGGAGCGCGTTGCAGGCCGTGCCGACCGACCAGCGAATTCCGCTGATCCTGCACCTGCACCAGGGGTTATCGTACAAAGAAATCGCCGAGCTACTGGGCATCGCCCCGAATCTGGTGGCGGTGCGGGTCTTTCGGGCGCGTGAGCGCTTTATCAAAGTCTATAAATCGTTGACCGGCGACGCCGAGTCCTGACCGGGGGTTCTCTCGCATCCTGATAGCAGGAGCATCCCGCTTTCGTCACTGCCAACCTTCTGCGAAGGGCGCCAGGAGTTCATAACGATGAAGTGTGCCGCCTGCCGGCCAGTGCTGTCCAAGTACGTGGATGGGGAAGCCAGCCCCGCTGAAGTGCGCCTGATCGAAGAGCACATCGGCGGTTGCGCGCGCTGTACAGCGGCCCTGACCGAGTTCCGCCTGATGCGCACCACCTTCCACCAGGCCCCCCAACGCCCCCCCGATCCTCGTATTCGGGCGGGGCTGCTTAAAGCCATTGACGAGATCGAGATGCGCCGCCCGGCAGACGATCGCCTGAGGCGTCCTGCCCCCCGCCAACCTGTGCGCCCCCCCCCGCGCCGGGCACCGGCAATCGCCTGGAGTTGGCTGGGCAACCTGGCCGGGGCAGCCGCCATCATCCTGGTCGTCGGCACTAGCTTCTTGCTGGTCAACATCGGGCGGCAACAGCGCCAGGCCGTGGGCACCCCGGCCTCCACTACGCAGGCCGCCCTCTCGACCGTCTCCGTGCCGACCCAACCGGCGGCGGCGCTGGTCGCGGGCACGGCAGGAGCCGCCGGCAACATTCCGGGGGCGGAGCTTACCCCCGGCGCGCCGCCCCTGGCGGAGGACCCCACTGCGCTGGCGATGCCGCGCACCGCCACCGGCACACCCGTTTGGCATATGGCCGACGAAAAGGAAACCGCCCCCGACGGCCACGCGATTCAGGACGGCCAGTTCGGCTACCAGTTCACCTACCCGGCCAACGGCTGGTCGGCCCCCGCGCCCGCGAACGATCAGGCCGTGCTCGGTCGGCGGCTGGTGGCCCCGTGGTCTATGGATTCGGCGCAGGCCAGCGTGCCCTTCTACATGATCATTGATGTCCTGACCGGCACCGCCACCATCCCGGTCTACACCCAGACGGTGTCATACAACAACTGGCAGGGGACACGGGGCATCCGGCAAGAAGGCAATCAGCAGATCGATGAAGTCTATCTCCGCCAGGATCGCCTGATCTACCGGCTCAACTACGCCCTGATCACCGGCCCCGGTGGGTCCGACCACCGCGCCGAGGGCGACGGTTGGGCCAGCGCGATCCGCCAGAGCTTCCGGCCTGCCGCCGACCTGGCCCACCATCCGTTCGGCTATGCCCCCGCGCTGGCCTTGCGCGGCGGCGACCTCTGGACGGTGAACCCGGACGGCAGCAACATCCGCCAGATGACGACCAGCGGCATGGTCCGCGCCTTCAGCCTCGCCCCCGACCTGCGCCAGGTGGCGCTGGTGACGGCGTTGCGGCGCGAAGATGCCTGGGGCGCGTATGTGGAATTGCTGGATCTGGGCCAGGCGGGGGCACCTCGGCGGATCTGGACCGCCAAAGAGATCCATGAAGTCGCCTGGAACGGCACCCAGGATCTGGTCGCCATTGGGATTGATCAGTCGGGTGGGCTGGGCCTCTACCGTCTGAACCGCAACCTGGGCGGCACCGACCACCTGAGCACGCTACCGAACGGCAACGCCCACAACCTCCAGGTGGCCCCCGACCGCACCTGGGTCGGCTTCCTGAGCGACACCGGCACCGGCGCGAGCGAGCTATACGGCGTGCGCCCCGACGGCAGCGGCCAGACCCCGATCATGCCCCGCACCGGCGGCACGAACGGCACGGCCCGCGATGTGCGCGAATTTGCCTGGATGCCCGCGACCCTCACATCCCAACCGGTCGGCACCGAGTCACTGATCGTGCTGGAGCACCCTGGGGGTGATACGGCAGTGGTGCCGGAAGCCCTGCGGCTCCCCGCCCCCGCCAGCGGCCAATCGCCCAGCGTCCTGAGCATGGGACCCATCGGCGACCAGCAGGCCCGCTACCTGACCGTCAGCCCGCAGGGACAGGTCGCCTATGCGCTGTTCAAGGGCGATGCCTGGCAAGGGCTACAAACCTGCGCGATGGGCGACGGGATAATCATCGGGTCCGGCCACTGTGGCCCGGTCATCGCGGTTGGAGCCAGGCCCAGCGCCTTGCAATGGGCACCCGACGGCACCCACCTGCTGGTCGAGAGCCAGGCCTCCGGCAAATTCGACCTGCAACGCCTGGACCCGGTCACCCGCGCTACCGCCCCGCTGATGCAAGGCTCGCCGTGACGCAGTAACGAGTAATGAGCAATGAGCGATGAGCGATGAGTGCAAGTTACTCAGCACTCAGCACTCAGCACTCGTCGCGCTAGTACAGCGCGGTGGAAATAACCGATCAGTTTCTGGCGGCAAATACGGAGGGCAGGCTTTAGCCTGCGGGGACGCACGCAGGCTAAAGCCTGCCTTCCGTTGTTGACCAATCTGCTACGTTATTTCCACCGCGCTGTACTAGTCCGGTTGGATGAACAGGCCACGGTAGAAGGCGCGTACATAGGGCGGGAGCTTACCCATGTCGCCCATCGTGCCGCTCGCCAGCCCGGCGAACATCTCGTGATCGTTGCGATCCACCAGCATCCCCGCCCAATGTTGCGCCGGAATGCCATGTACATAGTCGTAGGCCAGCTTCTGCGTCGCGGCATAAGCGGCGTCCTGCTCCTGTGACAGGTGGATCACTGCGTCGATGAGATCGGCGGCGGCAGGCAGGCGGTGGCCGTGAAACTCCCACCAGGCGTGGGAATGCTCGTGCAAAGCGGCTTCCATCTGCGCGGTGAACAGAAAGACCAGGCGCTGATCGGCATACCAGTAGCCGCCGCCCCGCTGGGAGGTGAAATCTTTCACCGTGATCCCCACGTTCTCCCGCAACCAGCGGGCCGCCTCCGGGGTGAACGGATAGCGCGCCAACAGATCGTCACGCAAGCGTAGTGCCGCCGGGGCGTTAACCTGCGCCTCCAACCCGCCCATGAAGCGCGCCCGCACTTCGCGCCCCAGGAATACAATCGCATTCTGGACCAGCCCCAATAACCCGTTTGCCATCGTCCGTCCCTCCTCTATGCGCCAATATTCCTGCCAGGATAGCACGAAGGACCCATCCGCGCAAGCCGGGCCACCGCAGAGTACGCACAAGATGGCATGATTTCTGCTAACAGGTAGACTCGTGCATACGCAGGGTTACCCTGCGCCAAGTAAAGGAGAATTAGAGTATGAGCAAAAAGGTATTTGCCAGCATCGGTGGTTTCGGTGCCCTGGCCCTACTGCTGGTTGCCGCCATCCCCGCGCTAGGTCAGACCGGCGCCTTCACCTTCGCGCACCCCGCCTTCGAGCGGGTCTGGGAGCGCACCGACAGTGTCGTGGCCGACGGCACGGTGGCGCGCACCTGGTTCTGGGGGCCGACCCCCGGTGAGCCGCGCCTGGAGCCGTGGAAAGAAGCGCCCAACGGGCAACGCCTGGTGCAGTATTTCGACAAGAGCCGCATGGAGCTGAACGACCCGACGGCGGATCCCAACAGCGCCTTCTTTGTCACCAACGGCCTGTTGACCGTCGAACTGGTATCGGGGCAGCTTCAGACCGGGACCGCCCAGTTTGAGAATCGCTTCCCGGCCAACATCCCCATGTCGGGCGACCCTGGCGATGATACCACGCCGACCTATGCCTCGTTTGCCGGCGTCAGCAATACCAACCTGGGCAACCATTTCGCGACCGACACACGCGGTCAGAAGATCACCGCCACTATTACCCGTGACGGCACGGTGGGCAACGATCCGTCCAAGAGCAGCGTCCCGAACACCGACGGCGTCTATTACGAGCCGATCACCCACCACAATATCCCGAAGGCCTTCTGGGATTTCTTGAACCAGGTGGGCAAGGTCCGCGAAGCCGGGCTGGTGGTCGATCGCCCGCTGATCCAGCCGTGGTTCTATGCCAGCGGTCTGCCGATCAGCGAAGCCTACTGGACCCGCTCGTTAGTACGCGGCCAGGTGATTGATGTGCTGATCCAGGCCTACGAGCGGCGGGTGCTGACCTACACGCCGAGCAATTCGCCGGGCTTCCAGGTGGAGATGGGCAATATCGGCCAGCACTATTACAACTGGCGCTACCGGTTCGCCGGGCAGTCGGGCACGGGCACCCCGTTCAACACGCCCCTCCCCGGTTCCCCGACCGTGATCCCGACGTCAGTGTCCCTCACACCTGCTCCGGGTGCAACCCACCCGCCGGGTACCGCGACCGTACCGGCGACCGTGGCGACTACCCCCACCCTCCCGGCCCCGCAACAGACGGCCAGCGCCATCGTGCCGCCGCGGACGCCGACGTTCACGCCGACCCTCACCCCCACCCTGCCTGCGCCGCAGCAGACAGCCAGCGCCTATGTGCCACCGCGCACAGCGACGCCAACCCTGGTCGGCCCTTAATCCACTAGCATCTTTCGCTGAGATGCCAGACAGTATATGCACAACGGCGGCCCCCCGATTGGGGGCCGCCGTTCTCTTTGTCTGTGCCAGAGCGGCTACCTACGATTCGGCGCCGTCGGGGGCATGTTCCATCAGTTCGATCAGCACACCGTGGGTGGCGCGCGGGTGGATAAAGGCCACCTGGCTGCCGTGCGCGCCGCGCCGGGGGGTCTGATCCACCAGTTCGACCCCGGCAGCCGCCAGTTGCCCCAGCATCCCGGCCAGGTCTTCGACCTCCAGGCAGAGGTGGTGCAGGCCCTCGCCCCGGTTCGCCAGGAACTTCTGCACCGGCCCTTCGCCGCCCATTGGCTCCAGCACCTCGATGCGGCTCTCGCCCACCGGCAAGAAGCTCACCGTCACATGGTCGCCGGGCACGGCCTCGCTGCCCGCCAGCGGCAGGCCCAGCGCCTGCCAGAAGGCCACAGCGGCCCCCCCGTCCTGGGCAGCCAACCCGATATGGTTAATGCGAATAATACGCGGCACAGGGTGTCTCCTTCACGAGTTAATCGAGCATCTGGCGCAGCTTGCCGATGCCCTTCAAAACCGCCTCCCGGTTTTTGGCGCTCTTGATCCAGGCGGGCAACCGGCTGGCGAGGGTACTATTGCGGGCCGGGGTCTGGCTCCGGGTGGTGCCGTCCGGGTGGGTGCGTTCGCGCAGCGTGGCGGCGACGTACTGCTCCAGAAAATCCAGGTGTTCCTTGTTATATGCCCACAGTGTTTCGCCGCAGCAGGGCGTTTGCAGCCACAATTCTAACTGGTCATACCAGGCATCTTGCTCACGGGGTGGATAGGTCTGCGCCGCACGATCTTTGGTCAGCCCACAATGCGGGCAGACCAGCCGCCGGGGGACCGCCACGGCCAGGGTATCACCCGCTAGCGGGACGACCTGCGCCCGCCCGCCACACTGAGGGCAGCGTACGATATAAACGCGGCGGAAATCCTCCAGCGTTTGTCCCAGATCGTGGAAGCGCAGGGCCATTCCCCATCTCCAATATATGCACATTCAAAGGGGCGGCGTACCCCAGGGGTACGCCGCCCCTTTACGACATACGACGGGGCGGAACCCTACCGCGCCGAGTCGGCCTCGGT
>JBBSAN010000195.1:0-9908 GCA_038252265.1 Chloroflexia bacterium | reverse complement strand
GAAGAGGCCTCCGCCCAACTGGCGGCGCTGCTACGCCATCAGCGCCGCCTGCTGATCGTGGATGATGTCTGGGACGCGGCCCATCTTCAACCGTTTCAAGTCGGCGGGCCGCAATGTGCGCTATTACTGAGCGTTGCATTGATTCCTAATACTGCTGGCCCTGCTGTAGGCACGGATCACTCCGAAAATTATTACGAATCAATGCAACGCTCAGTAGTCACCACGCGCCTGCCATCGGTCGCCCGCGACTTAGCGGCCCATCCCGACGATATCTATGTGCTGGGCGTTTTGCATGATGCCGCCGTGTTGGATTTGCTCCGCATGCTGGCTCCCAACGTTGTCGAAGCAGATCCTGATGATAGCCTGGCGTTGGTCCAGGAACTAGAGGGTTCGCCAATCGCCATTCAAGTGGCGGGCCGATTGTTACATACGGAGGCCAGCTATGGCTTTGGGGTGGAGAGCCTGCTGGTCGAGATCCGGCAACGGGCGGCGATTTTGCGCGCGCAGGCACCGGCAGACCGGGCGGAAGTGGGTGTAATCCCCAGTGTCACTGCACTGCTCCAGAAAAGCACGGACCTCCTCGACCCCTACACATTAGACTGTTTTGCCCTTCTCGGTGCCTTTGCCCCGAAGCCGGCCACATTCGATGAGGCTGCAATGCAGGCGGTTTGGGAGACCAACAACCCGCGACCGGTGATTCGCACCTTGGTGGATCGAGGTCTGATCGAGCCGGTGGGGCAGGGCCAGTTCTGGATGCACGCGTTGCTAGTCGAGCACGCAAGATCCCTATTGGCTGAGGATCGGGCGATCTCATTGCACCTTGAGGTCATTGCGCTCTACCGGCGGAAAGGCGATCGGTCAAGCGAGAGTAAGTCGTTAGTCAATCTAGCCAAGGCTTACGCCGCAGCGGGCGATCTTTCGCAGGCCATCGAGGCTTATGAGCAAGCCTTAGCGATCAGTCGGCAGATCGGGGACCGAGCCGTTGAGGAGAACGCGCTCAATTACCTCAGCGCGACCTATAGTCAGCTTGGCGATACCCAACTCGCGGCAGACTATTACCAACAACTACTGGTCATCGCCCACAACAAAGACGAGCAGCCTCGGGCGGCCGAGATCCTCTTGGCCCTCGGCACACTGGCGCGCTCAGCCAACCAGCCGGAACTAGCCAAGCAACACTGGACCGAAAGCCGACACATCTACGCTCGTCTACGGCTGCCCCATGAAGCGAGCGTGTCCGCCTTACTGATGGAGCTGGAGTTGGCGCACCGCGGTCTGTTCTCCCTACAAGAGATTGCTCGCAGTTACTTGCAGGCCGCAGGCTTCGATTTGCAGCCTGGCCCTGACTCCACCGTGTTCGTAGCAGTGCCCAGAGACCCGTTTTGGCAGCAGAACTTGGACGAACCGGTCGTCATCAAAGTCGTCACCGGCGCACCACTGGACCTGGATGGCGTCATGGCTCTGGTCCACGCCGCGCACGAACTCCTCAGCAAGAACCCATGTCATATCTTCGTGATTTGTGATCGCGCCCCCACTGATAGGGCTTGGCTGCAGATCGGCGCAGTACGTGACAAGGGTGTCAAGGTCATGCCGATCGATGATACGATTCTAGCCATCGGCCAGCAAGAGGGCCGCCAGCGTGGCCGCCTGTTTGACTACCTGGAGGATCGTTTCCTTGGACCGCGACGGGATCTTTATGACCGCCAGAACCCAATCTCCGACCGGCTGAATTTCTTCGGGCGCGAGCAACTAGCCGAACGATTAATGGAAATGCTGCTGGACGGCAACGCTGTAGCGCTCTTTGGGCTGCGAAAGATGGGCAAAAGCTCGCTCCTGAATTATCTTCGCGAAAAGCTACCCTCCCTCGTGGCGCTGGTGGATCTCCAGGCGGGGGTTGAACTGGCCGGGATCTATACGCGCGTCCTGAACGATTGGGCCCGGTCAATACGCACCAAGGTGCCCGACCTGTCATGGGAACCGCCGTCCGTTCGTGGGAAAACTGACCCATCAGACCGGTTTGTGGCGGCGGTAGGTGACCTGCTCAACCTGCTGGAGCAGCGGGGGGCCGCGGCCCGGCTTGCGGTATTGGTGGACGAAATCGAATTGATGGCAGCCCCGGGGCGCGGCCGCCTGCAACGCTACTTGTCATTTACCAGGACACTGCGGGGCCTGACCCAGGAACGACCCGGCTCCTTCATGTTGATGATTGCCGGTGTTGACCCGGCCATCGTACGCACCAACCGCTTTTCCGGGCAACAAAACCCCTTCTACAGCTTCTTCCGCGAGGAATACCTGCCTCCGCTCAACCTCGCCGACTGCAAGCAGATGATCCGCAATATCGGCGTGCAGATGGGTCTTGAATATACTGATGAGGCCCTGGACTTCGTGGCCCAAGTCAGTGGCGGCCACCCTTATTGGGCGCGCAAGTTGTGCAGTGTGGCCTTCCGATCATGGGACGGCAATGACAGGATCAGTCTTGATCAGTTACTTAACGCCGCCCGCAGTTTCGTCGAGGATCCCAGCACCGCCTACTTGCTCAACGAACGCGGTCTGTGGGGCGAAGTGACGGACCCGCACCTCTGGCCGCGGCCGCAGATCACGGCCAATAAAAATATCTTGATCTCGCTGGCACAAGCTGAATCGCAGCGCAAGGAGGAACTCGTCCGTGCCCCTAGACAAAGCGGCGTTTACAACGAGTCGCTCTACGAGCTAAACCAGCGTTTGGTCCTTGGCCAACCGCAAACCAACCTGTACCTGATCCAATTGCGGCTATTCCGCAACTGGATTCGGAGCGACAAGTTGGGAGAGGATTGACATGGACAGATCGCATGACGCCCCTAAGGCGGAGTCCGGGGCAGTGAACCCCTTTGACTTCGGCCCGGCCCGGCCCACCGAGTTTGTCGGTCGTTGGCCACTCGTAAATGAGTTGGCGGACCAGTTGGCTGCGGGGCAGGCTTCCTATGGGATTATCGGGGGCCGGCGCTTTGGCAAGACCAGCATATTGAACGTCCTACGGCATACGCTATGGGAGACGCATGGTGCCGGCAGCGCACGGCCGGTCCTGCCGCTACTGCTCGATCCAACGCTCTACAGCTTCAAGTCACCCGAGCATTTCTTCGCTATCCTCCTACAGCAGGTACTACGCCGCACTGATGATCGCTCTCCAGACCCCTATGATGAGCTGGCGTACACACGCATATCGCTGAATGGGACACAAATGGCCAACTTAGCGGCGCGCAACCCACCGGCGATCATCAGCGCAAGCGACTTTGCCGAGGCCATGAATATCATCCTGGATCGTCTAGAGACGTCGCACGGCCCGCGGCGGCTGGTTGTATTGCTGGACGAATTCGACAGCCTGCTAGATTATGTTTGGCACCAGGATCTATTTGCTCAACTTCGCGCTTCGATCGTCAGCGGCGACTTACAGATGCGACTCCGACTGGTTCTCGCTGGCTCGCATCGCTTCCTGGACGAGGCTAGTCGCCGCGGTTCTCCCCTCTGGAATATGCTTCAGCTCCGCTACCTCAGCGCCTTGGACGAGGCCAGTACACGCGAATTGTCGGCCCGGGCTGGTGGGCTGGCGGAAGCCGTACAGCAAGCGGTCTGGCAACAGAGCGGCGGCCATCCGTTCATTGCGTCGTATCTTCTACATCATCTGTGGCGAGCGGGAAGTGATCAGGTAACGGAAGGTACTGTCGCCGATCTGGCCGAACAGTTCATGCAGCTAGAAGCCGCGCACCTTGATGGTTGGAGCAAGGCCATCGGGTTGTCAGGGCTACAGATCTACGGTCTTTTCGTCGACGCGCCGGGATGGATCGCTAGGAAGGACCTGGTCAAGGAGGTGAACGACCCGAAGGTGCCAACTTCACGGGCGTTGACTGCCCTCGGTTACCACGGCCTCCTTGTGCCGAGCCCCACCTGGAATCAGTATCGAAGGGGTGGCGACTTGTTCTGCAACTGGTATCTTGTGGAACTGCCACGTCTAATTGATGAACTGACATCCAAGGCTTCGGCACCTAGTCCCCAGTTTTGGATCCAACTGATCACTCAAGGACCCTTGCAGTCTATCTTTGACCAACGGGGCCAGCAGGTCGAGACACAATATAACGCGGCCCGCGACATCAAGCCGGGTGGCTGAAGATCTGGCATTGCCGCACATTTATGTATTTAGCGGTTCACGAAGTGAAAAGCGAGGTTATGGCTGAGTCGGTTAAAGGAAGACCAGATGCCAGTTTTACGGGAGGCTCAACTTCGGCATGCCAAACATTATGCTGCTGTCGCTGCGAGGAGCCAGGAGCTCTACCTGCGAGGTGGAGAAAGTGTCTGGCAAGGCCAGGCGCTGTTCGATCAGGAGCGAGCGCAGATCGATAGCGGCTGGGCCTGGAGCCGGGCACAGGCTCTTGTCGAGCCGGTTATCGCGGACCCCATCCTGCGCTCATACGCGGCCGCCACCGCGCTCATCGGCGCTTTGCGCTATGACCCACGTACGGAGCGTATCCCCCAGCTCGAATCCGTCCTGGCTGCGGTCCGCCGCCTCGGTGATCGCCAGGGTGAGGGCGCAACTCTAGGCAACCTGGGAAACGCCTACAACCAGTTGGGCGAACTAGAGCGGGCCATTGATTACCACCAGCAGCGGCTAGCGGTGGCCCAGAAGATCGGTGATCGCCGGGGCGAGGGAACCGCCCTGGCTGGCCTGGGTCTCGCCCATTACTTGCTGGGTCAGGCGCAGCTCGCGCGGGAGTACTACGAGCAGCGGCTGGCACTGGCGCGCAACATGGATGATCGTCGGGGCGAGGGCGCGGCGCTCGCGGGTCTGGGACTGACTAGCACGGCGCTGGGCGAAATACAGCGAGCACTGGAATACCACGAGCAGCATCTGGTGCTGGCACGCGCGATCGGCGACCACCAGGCTGAAGCCCAGGCTCTCGGCAACCTGGGGGTAGGCTACAAGAAACTGGGTGATCTAACGCGGGCCGTGGACTATTACCAGCAGCACATCGCGCTCGCTAGCCGTATCGGCGATCGGCGCAGCGTAGCGATCGGGCGCTGGAACCTGGGCCTGCTGCTCGTCGCCCAGGGTGAGCTGGCTCGCGCCCTGCCACTGCTCGAAACCCGCGTCGCCTACGAGGAGGAACTCAACCACCCTGACGCCCCTGAAGACGCCTCCTACGTAGCTGAAATTCGGGACCGTCTCACAGCCCAGAATCCAGAGAGTACACGCTCATCTGACTGAACATCTGGAAAAGGCAAATGCCCACCCGGTACCAGGCAGAATTGCGACATGCCCAGCATTATTTGGCGCGGCTTCAGGATATGGACCGCGCCTATCGTGTGGGCGGCAACTGGCAGCTAGACGGTCTCGCGCTCTTTGACGCGGAGCGGGCACAGATCGAGGCGGGCTGGCGATGGGCACAAACTACCATCCCGCCTCAGGATCCCTTCTTGGTGTCCTATGCAGACCTGACGATCGCGGTCGGTGATCAGCGCTATGCTCCGCGTACCGAGCACATTCCCCAGTTGGAGGCCGCGCTGGACGCTGCTCGACGCATCGGGGATCGTGCAGCAGAAGGCCGATTCTTAGGTAATCTGGGCGTCGCCTACTACACTTTGGGTGAGATACCGCAGGCTATTCGATACCATGAACAGCGCCTCGCGGTAGCCCGGGCGCTTGGAGATCAAAAGGGGGAGAGTTCGGCGCTGGCCAACCTGGGTATCTGCCACCTGGCCGCAGGCGATGCACACCAAGCCATGGGGTATGAGGAGCAGAGCTTCCAGTTGGCTTTATTGAGTGGAGATCGCGACAATGAAGCTAGCGCATTAGGCAACCTTGGCTTGTGTCATGCTGCCCTGGGAGATGCCCGGCAAGCTATCAATTATTACGAGCAGGAACTCGTGATCCGCCGCGAGTTGGGCGATCGCCGTGGCGAGGGTAATCCCCTCGGCAACCTGGGACTAGCCTACGCTGATTTAGGAGAACTGCGCCAGGCAGTAGAGTGCCATATGCAAGCCCTAGACATCAGCCGGGCGTTCGGCGATCGTTGGGCGGAAGGGCAAGACCTCGGCAATCTCGGAAGTGCATATACCCGGCTAGGGGATCTGCAGAGGGGTATCGACTATCTTAGGCAGCGCCTTACGGTCGCTCAGGCCCTCGGCGACCGCAAGGGCGAAGCGGCGGCCTTGGACAATTTAGGCGTTGCCTATGCGGGAACAGGGGATCTAAAACAGGCTATCGCCTGCTACGAACAAGCCCTCGCAGTTAATCGATCTCTCGATGATCGACAGGGTGAAGCTGTGAGCCTGAGCAACCTGGGCAGCGCTTACCTAGATTTGGAAGACCCTCATCAGGCGATCAACTATTACGAACAGGCCCTGTTAGTGAATCGCGCCATCGGCAACCGATACCAGGAAGGACGGACCTTGAACAATCTCGGTAACGCTAGTTCGGCACTGGGTAACTCTGCACAGGCGATCAGCTACTACGAGGAATGTCTGACCATTACCGGTCCGACAGGTGATGAGCATACGCACGCACTCGCCAGTTGGAATCTAGGCGAGGAGCTGACCCATTTCGGCGAATACTCCAGGGCGGCCAATTTAATGCAAGTGTTAGTGGACTACCAGCGCGCAGCGCGTATCGCGGAGGCGGAAGATAATGCCGCTGTCGTCGCCACTATCCGGGCACAGGCCCAGGCCGAAGCGCAAGCGCGGCCCGCTGCTGCGCCAGCAAACATGTCACTTGCAATTAAGCCCGATACTAAGCCCAGCGCCAAACGGGCCAACACGGTCTAGACATGCCCCAGCTTAGTGATGCGAAAATGCGCCACGCTCGCCACTACTTATTGCTGCTTCGACAGTTGGGACAGCAGTACGAGCACGGGGCACCCCTAACGGGGCAGAGTCTCGCATTCTACGCCAGGAATCCCCCCAAATAGATACTGCTCGCACTTGGGCACTTGAGCAGAGCACAGGGGGCAGGCCAGCGATCGATGAACTCTTGGTGGGTCATGTCGATCAAATGGCCTTTATTGCACCGCTCCGTTATAACACCCGCACCGAATGGATCCCCTGGTTGGAGGCGGCACTGGCCGCAGCGCGCCGATTACAACGCCGCGAGGCCGAAGCAGGGTGTACGTCAGGATTTAGGCAGACATAACTACAGTTGAGCGTGCTTGGGCCGATTTTGCTCCTATCAAGCTTTCTGATCAGGGCCGCTGCCGCTAAAATCTGGCGTGATGCAGTTGCCAACCGTGCCTACGTTATGTCTGCCTAAATCCTGACGTACACCCCCGAAGCAGCCCTCTTGAACAGCCTTGGGGGTGCATACGAAGCCTTGGGCAGCTATGAACTAGCCAGCCACGCCTTTATCCAAGCATTAGCTATTGCACGCGAATTGCGAAGCCGCCGCGTGGAGGGAACTCTACTGAATAATCTCGGTAGTGTTGCTCAAGAGATGGGGCAGTTGCGGCAGGCTTTCGCTTACGGTGTGCGCGCCTTGTGGATCGCGAAATTCGGTGATCACCCAGGCGAGTGCCGGGCGCTGGGCAATCTTGGTCACTATTATCTGCGGGTGGAGGATTTTGAGCAAGCGATCACTCAGTACGAACAGAGTCTATCATTGGCCCGTGCGCTGAGCGATCGTTACCTCGAAGGACTCGCGTTGAACGGACTGGGAAGTGCCTACCGCAGGCAAGGCGATCTACAGCGGGCGTTCTCCTACTATGAAGAGAGTCTGCGGTGCGCGGAGGAGTTGAGGGATCCGGCGGGATTTGCCATGATCGCCTGGAACACCGGGCTTGGCCTTGCGGAGTTGGGATATCTAGAAAGAGCAATCGAGCCAATGGAAATCGGCCTTGACTATGAGCAGAGCGTCGACCATGACGCGCTTTCTCGGCATAGGGCGATATTAGCCGAGTTGCGCCAGCGTTTGGAAACCAATGTCCGATCCAACCTCGATGTTGTTCCCGAGGGCGATCCCGGCAGAGAGTGACGCGAATCGGAGGTCTTGGGATACTCGAATCTGGGACTGGCGCTGGCACCCAGCGAACCACTGCGCGCGGCGGGGCTGATACAAATTCGCGTGGACTACGAACGTAGCATTGGGCACACCCAAACGGACGTACATGCCGCCTGCGTAACCCGAATCCGAGCCAGGAGGTCAGACCGGCACTGAAAGGCGGCCGGCCAAGGAGGTAAGCTGGTGTCTCCCACCCGCAACGAAGCCAGCCTGCGGCATGCCCGGCATTACGTCCAGGTCGCGGCAACTGCCGACCAGCAGTACAGAGAGGGCCAAGAGGGAGTACCGACCGGCCTGGCGCTGTTTGAGCAAAACCGGATGCAAATTGACGCCGGATGGAGATGGGCACGCACCCAGGCTGCAACCCAGAGGGCATTGCTGATTGCTTACGCCCAGAGTACCGCCTACATTGGGCACCTCCGCTACCACCCCGGCACCGAACGGATTCCGCAGTTGGAAGCCGCCCTGACCGCAGCCCGGCAGGTCGGTGATGCTGAGGCCGAAGCCAACTTTCTGGGGAACCTGGGAAATGCCTGGTACAGCCTCGGAGACATGCAGCAAGCCCGCAGCCATTATGAGCAACAACTGGCACTCGCCCGGGCAATTGGCGACTACCCAGGTGAAAGCAATGCCACCGGGAGCCTGGGGAATGCCTGTTACAGCTTGGGCGATCTTGCTGAGGCGCGGACTTATTACGAGCAGCAATTGGCGGTCGCGCGTCAACTGGGCGATCGGGCGGGAGCCGGACGCGCGCTGGGCAATATGGGCGTGGTCTGCGCCGCGCTGGGCGATGTTCGGGAGGCGGTGGACTATTACGAGCAGCGACTCGCCATCGCGCGGGCGCTCGGCGATCGGGTGGGCGAGGGGCGAGTGCTTGGTAATCTGGGGAGCGCGTACGCGGATCTGGGGAAAATCGAGCAGGCGATCAGCTACTACAAAGAGCGCCTGGAGATTGCGGAGGCGCTGAGAGACCAGGCAGGCCAGGGCGCGGTACTCGTGAATCTGGCTATCGCCTACAAAAGTCTGGGGGAACGACAACAAGCGATCCGCCTCTATGAGCAGGCATTAGTGATCCAATGCGCTCTGGGGGATCGCGCGAACGAGGCGATCACCGCCTGGAACCTGGGAGCGGCCTGGGAAGGAGAAGGTGATCTGGCCCGTGCTGTGGAACTCATGGAGCGCTATGTTCTGTACTTGCAAGAGATCGGCCACCCCACTGCTGAACAGCGCGCGGCAGATGTACGCGATCTCCGCGCCCGAATGCTGCTCGTAGAGTGCAGGCACCCAGAGGCTGGGGAGGATGTCGAGGGGCCAGCAGCGATTGGGCGGTCCGGGTCGCCGACGAGTCCCGGTCAGGGGCAAGAGTAAGATGCTCGCAAGGCATAATTGGTGGCAGCCAAGGGGTGTGCGAACCCTAGGCGTCCCTATAATCCTGTCGGATAGGATCCAACTGAATATTCATACCGGCGCCGAATGCTTGTCGAACGCTGGCATGCCGTTCGCGCCCGTCCGGAGACGCTGCCTCCACGCGAGTGCGGCCTGCATCGTTGTGGAGGCCGCATCTACAGCGCGGCGGCGTCGGCTCATGCATCTCCCGATTGGCCAGCCTTTCCTCGCGGCCGGATCCGCGCTCTGCCTCGCGCAGTTGTGCAGCGGAGGCCGACCCAAACAGCAAACAGAGCCGCCAGGCGGCGCAGACGGCTCGTGTGCGGGGCAGGCAGAGCGCAGACTGGGGCCAGCCGCTAGGGTTTGCTATAGTATTTCAGATAAAGATTCAGACTCGGCTTAGGCTGCAAGCGGCACTTCCCAGCCAATGAATTCATCCAGGGGCGTGCCTAACAACTGCTGGACCCGGCTGGGATCGGCCTGGAGCTGCTTTAGCCGCTGCTCCACG
>JBBSAN010000194.1:0-9988 GCA_038252265.1 Chloroflexia bacterium | reverse complement strand
GCTATTACCCGGCGACGGCCCTGATCGAGATCTCGCGCCTGTTTGACGATGCGGCGCTGATCGAGATCCAGGGAATGGCAGTGCTGGGGGCGGATCACATGGCCGGGGATAGGTAGGGAAGGAGAAGACGTATGACAAAGCGCACTGTTCGTGAGCTATTACTGAATAAGTGGTCAGCCTTGTTTGCCCTGTCACTCATGATCCTCGCATATGTGCTGCTGGTCGCCATACCAGTCTATGGTAGTGGGATCAATCATATGTCCATAGCAGAGATATATGAAGCTAATAACACACGTAATCTTGCTGAATGGTACCCCCTCTACCAGGGAGCAGGCTATATCTGCCGATCTGATGTCTATGATTGGGCAACACTGGCCGACATGTTCTATCCCCTATTTACCGTACCCTTAGCGATAGGGCTGCTGGTCACTACGCGACGACACTGGCCTCACTGGTCCCTGATAAACCGCATACCCTGGTTGATTGTCTTTGCCATGTACATAACTGTCACGGTTGCTTACGTTAGGATCGCTGATCAGGCTGGTGCCTGGTTGTGGGACTGAGCCAAAGATCGGGTGATGTTATGAACTTTGAGCTGACCGCTGAACAGCAGCGTATCCAAACCCTGGCCCGCGAGTTCGCCCAGAACGAAGTCGCACCCCTGGCGAAGGAGGCGGACGAGCGGGGCGAATTTCCCCTCCATCTGGTGCCGCGCATGGGCGAGTTGGGCTTGCTGGGCGGGCTGGTGGCGCGGGAGTACGGCGGGGCAGGGATGGATTATATGAGCTATGCCCTGGTCTGCGAGGAGTTGGGGCGGGCCGACTCGTCGGTGCGCGGGTTCCTGACGGTGCATGTCGGGCTGGTGGCGGGGTGCATTCAGGATTGGGGCAGCGAAGAGCAAAAGCGGCAGGTTCTGCCCCGGCTAGCGAGCGGCAAGTGGATCGGGTGCTATGCCCTGACCGAGCCGAACGCCGGGTCCGACGTGGCAAGCATGGAGACGACCGCGACCGAGGACGGCGACGATTATGTGCTGAACGGCGAGAAGATCTGGATCACCAACGGGACCAGCGCCCGGGTCGCCCTGGTCTTTGCCAGCCGCGACCGCGCCGCCCGGCATAAGGGGATCTGCGCCTTTATCGTGGACCCGCAACTCCCCGGGTTTGGGCGGGAGCCGATGCCGGGGAAAGAGTTGGGCCACCGCGCCTCGGAGCATGTCCGCATCACCCTGAGCGATTGCCGGGTGCCGAAAAGCGCGCTGCTGGGGGCGGCGGGTGAGGGGTTCAAGATCGCCATGTCGGCGCTGGATCGGGGGCGGGTGGGGGTGGCGGCGGGGGCGGTCGGCGTGGCCCAGGCGTGCCTCGATGCCTGCGTGACCTACACCACGGCGCGCCGCCAGTTCGGCCAGCGCATTGCCGATTTCCAGCTGATCGGGGCGACCCTGGCCGACATGGCGGCGGATGTGGCAGCGGCGCGACTGCTGGTCTACCACGCGGCCTGGTTGAAGGACCAGGGACAGCCCGCGACCAAAGCGACCTCTATCGCCAAGCTGTTTGCTACCGAGGCGGCACTGCGGGCGGCGTCGCAGGCGGTGCTGCTGCACGGCAACCGGGGCTATTCCAACGAATACCCGGTGGAACGGTATTACCGCGACATTAAAGGGCTGCAAATCTACGAGGGCACCAGCCACATCCAGCGGATCATCATCGCCCGCGAACTGGTCGGGCGGGACAAACCGAGCGCATAAGGAGACCGTAACGCCGTGGCCCTGACACTCTATACCCTGGACGAGCGGCCCGACCTGATCGATCAGATCGGCCCGATTCACGCGCAAGTCTGGCCGACCTTCATGCGCCAAAGCCCCGTCAGCGACCGGGCCTGGGATCGGCTCTTCACCGTCTTCGCCCCGTTTCAGGTGGCCTTGTGCGACGACGCAGACACGGTCATCGCCGCTGGCAACAGCGTGCCGCTGGCCTGGGATGGTCGCCTGGACACGTTGCCGGAGGGCTGGGACGCCGCCACCCTCCAGGGCATCGAGGACTACGAAGCTGGGCGTACGCCGACCGCACTCAACGCCTACGCCATTGTCGTGGTCCCCGCCCACCAGGGGGCGGGGCACAGCAGCACGATCCTGGGCGGGCTGCGCGCCGCCGCCGAACGGCACGGCCTGCACTCGATCATCGCCTGTGCGCGCCCGACGCTCAAGGCGCGCTATCCGCTGACGCCGATTGAGCGCTATGCCGAGTGGCGGCGCGCCGACGGGGCACCGTTCGACCCCTGGCTGCGGGTCCATTGGCGGGCCGGGGCCGAGCAGCTATCGCCGTCGCCCCGCTCCATGCTCATCACCGGCACGGTCGCCGATTGGGAAAGCTGGACCAAGATGGAGTTCCCCGACAGCGGCTCCTATGTGGTCGAAGGTGCGCTTCAGCCGGTGCTGATCGACCGCGAAGCCGACCTGGGGCGCTATGAAGACCCGAACGTCTGGATGTGGCACAAGCTGCGGGCGGCGGAGTGAAGATCGTCCTCAGCCGCAAGGGGTTTGACTCGTCGCTGGGTGGGGTTGCCAGCCCGATCTTTCCATCGGGTGCGTTGTATTCGCTGCCCATCCCCGAACTCACAGCGTCCAAGCACAGCATGAGCTATGGGGCGATCACGTATGATGGACAATCGTTGGGGGGTATTGTCGCGGGGCTAACCAACGGGCGCATTGGGCCAACCAGCCTGGTGCATCTGGACCCCGACTTGCGCCGCGAAAGCTGGCCCCGCGATCCAGGCTGGAAGCCGCTGTTCGGGCAGGCGGAGGCGGCGGAGAGTCATTTGCAGGGGCAGAAGGTAGGGGTGGGCGATGTGTTCCTTTTCTTCGGCTGGTTCCGCCGGGTGGCGGAGATAGACGGGCATTATGCCTATGTGAAAGGTGTGCCGGATCAGCATGTCATCTTCGGCTGGTTCCAGATCGCGCAGCGGATTCCTATAACCCGGCGGGCCGACATTCCGGCCTGGGCGTTGTACCATCCCCACCTTCAGGGGACGCCGTACAGCGCAAACGACTCGCTTTACATTTCGACAGATCGACTAAAGCTGAACGGTGTTGAGATTGACAGGCCAGGGGCGGGGGTGTTCAAATGCTTCAACAAGAAGTTATGCCTGACGGCTCCTGACGCGACGCGGAGCTGCTGGCGCTTGCCGCGTTGGTTTGACCCGCGCACCGGGCGGACTCCTTTGACGTATCACCGCAACCCGGCCCGCTGGCAAACGGTGGCGGATCACGTTCACCTGGACAGCGCCAGGCGGGGGCAAGAATTCGTGTTGGATTGTGCCGAGTATCCTGAGGCGATAGATTGGCTGGCCGATCTGCTGCGGCTGGCCGAGTAGCGACAAGGAGGTCGAATCAATGGCCCTTTCCGAATACTGGAACCCGAAGAACGAGACGTTGCCCCGCGAGCAATTGACCGCGCTGCAACTGATCAAGCTACGGCGGCTGTGCGCGTGGGCTTATGCCCAGGCCCCGTTCCACCGGCGGCGCTTCGACGCGGCGAGCTTCCATCCCGACCAGTTGCAATCGCTGGACGATATCCGCCGCATCCCGTTCATGACCCGCGAAGAGTGGATGGAGTCGCTGATGGAAACACCGATGTTTGGCGACCTGCTGGCGACCGACCCGCAGAACGCGATCCGTTATCACCTCACGTCGGGCACGACCGGGCGCACCCCCATCCGGGTGCTGGATAGCATGAAGGACTGGGACTGGATCAGCGAGATGTGGGGCTACGGGCTGTGGGGCTTCGGCATCCGCCCGGCAGATACGGTCTATTTCGCCTTCGGGTACGGCTCCTTCATCGGCTTCTGGGGCGCGCACTACGCCTGCGAGAAGATCGGGGCGTTGGTCATTCCCGGCGGCGCGCAGTCCACCGAGTCGCGGATCACCCAGATCGTGGAACTGGGCGCGACCACCGTGGCCTCCACCCCCACCTACGCCCTGCACATGTGGCAGAAGGCGCGGGAGATGGGCATTGACCTGGCGAAGGACTCGAAGGTCAACAAGCTGATCCTCTCCGGCGAGCCTGCCGGGTCGATCCCGGCGGCCAAGCGCCAGCTCGAAGAAGCCTGGGGGGCGAAGGCGGGCGACACGGCGGGGATGACCGAGGTCGGCACGATCATGATCTTCGAGTGCGCGCACCAGCCCGGCGGCACCCATATCATCGAGGACCACTATATCGAAGAGGTGTTGGACCCGGCCAGCGATGCCCCGGTGGGCTACGGCGAACTGGGCGAGCGGGTGGTCACCTCGTTTGGCCGGGGCTTTATCCCGGTGATCCGCTACCGCACCAAAGACATGGTCATGCGCGTGCCCGCCGCTACCTGCACCTGTGGCCGCACCTGGGACATCTACGACGGCGGCATCCGTGGGCGGTGGGACGACATGAAGCTGATCCGGGGCACCAACGTCTACCCCCGCGCGGTGGAGTCGATCATCCGCGAATACGCCGCGATTGACGAATTCCAGATCTACGTCTGGCGCAAGGACGATCTGCAAGACGAGATCACGATCAAGGTCGAGATCAAGCCAGGCCATGAGGCCGAGTGGCACACCCTGCATCACCAACTGGCGAAAGACCTGGCCCACGCTCACGAGGGCTTGCGCTTCAACATCGAGCGGATGGAGCATGGCACCCTGCCACGCTTTGAACTGAAGGCCAAGCGGCTGATCGATGCCCGCCCGGCGGCGCAGTACGAGTAGGCAGTGGGCAGTGGGCAGTGGGCAGTGGAGAAGGAGAGTGATCATGGCAACGACAGAGATGGATCTGCTGGGGAACGCGCTCAGTGCGGACGAACATGAATTGCTGGCGGTGTATGAGGCGTTGAAGCGGTTGGCGGCGAATGACGCCTTGCCGCCATGCGCGGCGCGGAACGTGCGGAAGGCGCTGGCGGCGATGTGGCAGGCGACGAACGACCTGGATTTGCAGTTCGAGCAGCTCTACGATCTAGGCGTGTAGGGAAGGATGAAGGCTGAAGGATGAATTAAAAAGACGCATCACTGTAGGCTCTTTTTTAATTCATCCTTCTTAATTCATCCTTTTATCAAAAACCCTAGCACCGCCGTGTTGTGTGCTGCCGGGTTCTGGCTGTGCAGGATGTGCGCGGCGGCGGGGATGACGGCTTGCGTGGCGTGGGGTAGGCGGGCGGCCAGCGCGGCGTTGATGTGGTGGTACATCACCGGGCTGTCCGCGCCGTGCAGGAGCAGGGTGGGCGCGGTGATGGCGCGGAGCGTGTCGTCGGGCAGATCGGGCATGTAGATTTCAAAGGGGGTGAGCGTTTCGACCCCCATCTCGCGGGCATCTTTCATCATTCCGGCCTGCACCGGGGGCGGGAGCGCGTCGAACGCCCCCGGCCCAATCGCCCCGTCCAGAAAGCGGCGCACCCCCTCTTCGGCGTCCCCAGCGGCGAAAGCGCGCCCGGCGGGGTGCCAGGCCCCGGCCATGAACGCCGCGAACAGGGCCGCCCCTTCCGGCAGGCGGCGCAGCAGCGGGTGCAACGGCGGCTCGGCCAGCGCCAGCGACCGGATCAGCCCCGGCTGCTGGATCGCCAGCCAGAGGCAGACATAGCCCCCGTAGGAATTGGCGACGAGATGGACGGGGCCGTCCGCCAGCCGCGTGATCAGCGCGCCCAGGTCGGCGGCGTGGACGGTCAGGGCGCATTGGGTGTAATCGGGCGGCCAGGCGTTGGGGTAGTGGGCGCGGCGGCTGTAGGAGATGGCCCGATAGTGCGCGGCGAATGGGGCCATTTGCGGCCCCCAGGTGCGGAAGTCGCCCAGGCCCCCGTGGACAAAGACGACCGGCTCCCCCTGCCCTTGCTCAATATAGTGCAGTTCCGCGCCATCGACCTCGATGCGCTGCGGGGGCGGACGCCTGCTCACGATTGCTCCTTCAGCGGGGGGCAGGGGCTGTCCGCTGGTGTTGATCCGGCTGGGGCCGGGCAAAGAGGTTGCGTTCGCGCCGGGCACCCGGCGACCAGGGCGGTTCGGCGCGGGTGAATGTCTCGACGCCGAGCACGCGACGGCGCAGTGGCAAGGGTAACCGGGCCATCGCGCCCATGCCCCCAAGCTGGCTCTGGTGGCATTGCCAGGCCCGCTCTTTCTGCGCCAGATAGTCCCCGCAGGCGATCTCGGTGGTGATCGGGGTGGCTTCTTCCACCACCCGCACCAGATCGACATCGGCGTTGGTGCCGAAGCGGCGCGGGTCGCGGCGGGCCAGCCGCATCACCCCCAGCCCCAGGCGCATCATGGTGGTGCCCATCGTGCTGTAATAGAGCTTGCGCGGTCGCCAGGGGTGCAGGCCCGCCCCCATCTGCTCAGGGTACCGTGTGGCATCGCCCGCCTGGCCGAACGCGGCGCGGGTGGCCTTGTAGCAGGCGATGTGGTCGGGGTGGCCGTAGCCGCCGTAGGGGTTGAAGGTCACCACCACCTGGGGGTGCAGGGCGCGGATCAGCGCCACCACCTGTCCGGTCACGCGCGCCAATGGGGCCTGAACGAGCGCCTGGGGGTGCCGGTTGTCCGCGCTGCCCGGCATCCCCGAGTCGCGGTAGCCCAGGTAATGGACCGCCGCCAGCCCCAACGCTTCCGCCGCGCACTGGAGTTCCGCCGTGCGGAGGGCGGCCACGTCGGCATAGTCCGCCAGCAGACCCGGCTCCACCGTGCCTACCTCGCCTCGCGTGGCGCAGGCGTAGTGGACGGCTACGCCCTCTGCACTGTAGCGGGCGATGGTGCCTGCGTTGCCGAAGCTCTCGTCGTCGGGGTGGGCGTAGACCACCAGCATGGTGCGCCGGGGGCGGTGCGGCTGAAGCCAGTGCGAATCGATGCCATAGGCGGCCAGGTCGGGGGCGGGGATAACGGTGTTCATGCCGCCATTATAGCACAGGTTCGGGTGGCTGGGCGCTTGACAGCCATCCCGGCGCGGCATATAGTGACGACGAGGAGGAACGCCGATGACACTGTGGGATGAGGAACCATGTGCCGCCTGGCACGCCGCGCAGGCGCAATACCCGGCGGCGGTGGCGGCGCGGGGCAAAGAGGGGCTGGCCGAACTGGACGAGTGGTACCGCACCCGCCTGCCGGGGTTGCTGGCCGACCGGTCTCCGGCGGAACTGCTGCACGACGAACTGGTACAGGTGACGAAATGGAAGATGCAGCGCGGGGTCTGGCGCGAGCAGAACTGGTGGCGGGTGAAGGGCAACGACGCGGAACAGGTGCATGGGGCCAGTGCCGCTGCCTTCGCCGCCGTACCCGACCCGCGCCGCCCGCTGACCCTCCTGACCGCGCTGGATGGGGTCGGCCCGGCCACGGCGTCCGCCGTGCTGGCCGCCTATGCCCCTGCCGAATACCCCTTTTTCGATGAGCCGGTCGCCCTACAGATACCGGGTCTGGGGCCGGTCGCCTACACGATCCCCTACTACCTGCGCTATGCCGCTCCGCTGCGCGAACGTGCTGAACAGTTGAGCGCAGCGTGTTCTCATGGGACATGGACGGCGCAGGATGTGGGGCTGGCGTTGTGGGCGGTGGCTTCCGCCCCGAATACGAGGACCGAAGGATAATGGCTGACGAACAACCCGAACTCACCGATGAGCAACTGGCGGCGGCGGCAGCCGTGATCGGTCTGACCTTTACCCCGCCGGAGCGCGAATTGATGCGCCAGGAGGTGCAGGCGCACCGCGAGGCCTACACGCGGCTCCGCGCCGTGCCGCTGGACAACAACGTGCCGCCCGCTTTGCGCTTCGATCCGCGCCTGCCGGAGGTGGAGATCGCACTGCCCACCCCGGCGGCTTCCTCGGCTGATGTGCTGCCCGCCGTCTCTACGCCGCCTGCGGATCTGGAAGAACTGGCTTTCGCCTCGGTGACGTACCTGGCGGCACTGCTCCGCACCGGGCAAATTAGCTCCCTGGCGCTGACCGAGATGTACCTGGCCCGGCTCAAGCGCTATGACCCGCTGCTCCATTGCGTGGTCACGTTGACCGAGGAGCGCGCCCTGGCCCAGGCCCGGCAGGCCGACGCCGAGATCGCGGCGGGCCGCTACCGGGGGCCGCTGCACGGCATCCCCTGGGGGGCGAAAGACCTGCTGGCTGTGCGGGGCACCCCGACCACCTGGGGCGCGACCCCCTACCGCGAGCAGGTGTTGGACCTGGACGCCACCGTGGTCGAGCGGCTGGACGCGGCGGGGGCGGTGTTGGTGGCAAAGTTGAGCCTGGGGGCGCTGGCCTGGGGCGACGTGTGGTTCGGCGGGACGACGCGCAACCCCTGGAACCTCGCTCAGGGATCGTCGGGATCGTCGGCGGGGTCGGCGTCGGCGGTCGCGGCGGGGCTGGTCGGCTTCGCCATCGGCACCGAAACCCACGGCTCCATCGTCTCGCCCGCCACGCGCTGCGGGGTGAGCGGGCTGCGCCCCACCTTTGGCCGCGTCTCACGCCACGGGGCGATGGCGCTCAGTTGGAGCATGGACAAGATCGGCCCGATGGCCCGGTCGGTCGAAGATTGCGCGCTGATTTTTGACGCTATTTATGGACCAGACGGAAAAGACCTGACGGTGGCCGACGCGCCGTTCGCCTGGAACCCCGCCGTGGACCTGCGCCGCCTGCGGATCGGCTATCTGGCGGCGGCTTTTGCCGAGGAGCGGGAGCACAAGGCGCACGACGACGCGGCGCTGGCCGTCCTGCGCGACCTGGGGGCCGACCTCATCCCGATGGACCTGCCCGACTACCCGATTGATGCGCTGGGCATCATCCTCAGCGCCGAGGCCGCCGCCGCGTTCGATGACCTGACCCGCAGCGACCGCGACGACCTGCTGGAGCGCCAGGTGAAAGACGCCTGGCCGAATACGTTCCGTGCCGCCCGGCTGATTCCGGCGGTGGAGTATATCCAGGCCCAGCGGGTGCGGACGCTGCTGATGCAAGCGATGGCGGCGCGCATGGCGGCGGTGGATGTCTATGTCGCGCCCAGTTTTGTGGGCCACAATCTGCTCTTGACCAACCTGACCGGCCATCCGGCGGTGGTGCTGCCCAACGGCTTCACCTCGGAGGGTGCTCCCACCAGCCTTACCTTCACCGGGCGGCTCTATGATGAAGGGACCGTGCTGGCCGTCGCCCACGCCTACCAGGCGGCCACGGACTTCCACCGGCAACACCCGCCCGGCTTCCAGGCGGGCGCGCCCCTGCCGCCGCCAGCCCCAGAACCCGACGATAAAGAGGAGTATGAATGATGAAGATCGGCATTGTCTTTCCCCAACTGGAGATCGGTGCGGACCCGGCAGTGATCCGCGACTATGCCCAGACCGCCGAAGAGGCGGGCTATACCCATCTGCTGGCCTATGATCATGTGCTGGGGGCCGAGCCGACCAACCGCCCTGGCTGGCGAGGATACACGGACAAGGATCTCTTTCATGAGCCGTTCGTCCTCTTCGGCTACCTGGCCGGGTTAACCCGGCAGCTAGAACTGGTCACCGACGTGATCATCCTGCCCCAGCGGCAGACCGCGCTCGTCGCCAAGCAGGCCGTCGAAGTGGATGTGCTGAGCGGCGGGCGGTTGCGCCTGGGCATCGGGGTGGGCTGGAACCCGGTGGAGTATGAGGCGCTGGGCGAGGATTTCCACAACCGGGGCAAACGGAGCGAGGAGCAGATCACCCTGCTGCGCCGCCTGTTCAGTGAAGAGGTGGTGACCTTCGAGGGGCGCTGGCATCGGGTGACGGAGGCGGGGTTGAACCCTCTGCCGAGCCGGGTGATACCGATTTGGATCGGTGGGAGTCCCGATGCGGTGCTGGCCCGCGTGGTGGCGATGGGCGACGGCTGGTTCCCACAGATGCGCCCCGACCCGGAAGGCCGGGAGGCGGTGGCGCGGCTCCACGCGCTGGCCGAGGCCGCCGGGCGCGATCCGGCGACGATCGGCATCGAGGCGCGGATCGCGTTCACCGGGTCAACGAGGCGGAACTGGTCACCCTGGCGCGGGCCT
>JBBSAN010000193.1:0-9995 GCA_038252265.1 Chloroflexia bacterium | reverse complement strand
GCCCGCCCCCCAGGACGACCACGTCGCCCCAGTAGGCCGCCGGCACCTGGACGGGCACGCCATTGAGCCGGAAGAGGACCGGCGCGTCGCTGGTGGGTGGCTCGGTACTCATAGCGGTGTGGCCTGCTGGGGCGTGGCCCGGGCGAGGTTGCCCCGGCCCCCGCCCTCGGCGGCGTTGCGGATGGGTGCCGAGACGGAGGCCCCTGCCGCCTCAGCGTCCTCCAGGGCCCGCCCTTCTGCGGGCGGTACGTCCCGGTAACGGTAGATACGATGGGTGCGGAACGCGACTTCGCGGGGGCCGATGGCCGGATCGTACCCCCCCGCCCGGATCACGCTCGCATCGAACGGCTCGTGTGGCATGGTTGTCCCTCCTGCGGCCATTATACGCCGCGCCGTCGCCCGCGTCTACCCCACTGGCACGGCTGATGCAAAGTCCGTTAGCCTAGCTTTTGTGCAATCGGAGGGCTATCCAGGTTTAGGTTCTACGAAGTGAACATCGTCATTGAGGTTAAGTGCCACTTGTACGGAGGTCCGGCCCAGGGAATGCGGGCACCTGCCAAGCTGGAGGCACGAAGATCGCGGCAAACTGCCCCCAGGCGATGAGCAATGCCGGTTGCAGGGGCTGTCATGGAGCCAATAGAACACCAGTGAATACTATCGAGCACTTCCTTGGCCCGGCTTGGAGCCCCAAAGCCTATCCACTCTGTTCAGATCGTAGATCTGAACCCTGGATAGTCCTCTGATTGCGCAAAAGTTAGGCTGACCCCCGCCAGTTTGCCAGCGCTGCAGACGATGTTGACCCAGATCAGCGCCCCGTTCGTGCACCAAGCCTTGGCCGATTTGCGCCGCCGTGACCAACCGATTCAACTGGATGTCGATCTGACCGGGCGTCCCGTCAGTAGCACCAGCACTTCCTATCCAGGGGCCGCTTTTGGCTATATGGATCAGGAAATCCGCCGCGGCTACCAAATCGCGCAGGTCTGTCTGCAAACGCCCCGCTGGGGTCGCCAGTGGCGGGTCGCGGTCAGCACCATCCGGGGGACACGGTCTCGGCTCCGTGCTTATTAGGGCGATGTGCTAGATCGAATTCTAGCTACGAAAATCGGGCATGATCCCAGGCTCTTAGGCCCAATGCCTGCCTGGTTGGTGCCGGGTACGCAAAGAACTAGCACATCGCCCTAATAGAGCGTGATCGTGGTGATCAGCAGCAGCGCGAAGAGGGTGCTCTGCCCCAATTCCAGCAAGCCGACCCGCCGGATCGGAATGTGGACCGGCACGCGCCAGAGGGTCCAGCCCGCGCGGAGCACCGACGGTACGAAGGCCAGCCCCGCTGCCCACGGCAAGGCCCCACTCCAGGCGCAGCCCGCGAACACCAGCGCACCCGTGCCCAGATAGAGCAGGATCGCGGTGATCAGCCAGGCGGGGAGCCGCGGCGAGGTCACGCCGCTTTTCAGTTGCCGGGTGGCCTCGAACCAGGCGCGCACATTGAAAATGGTCCCGGTGAAGTAGACCGCGCACGCGGCCCACAGGCCCCACGCGGGGGCGTCCAGCCTGCCGCTGACTACATAATAGGCGGCGGGCCCGCTGAGGGTCAGCCCGACGATGGCGGGCAGCCGGACCCCCAGAGTGCGCTGCTTGCGCCCCTGCACCGCAACGAGGAAGAGCAGCATCAACCCACCGGGGGCCAGGAGGAACCCGCCCAGTGCGCTCAACCGCCAGATCACGAGCAGCGGCACGCCAGCGAGGCCCGCCACCCCGAGGTAGATGCCCAGCCAGCAGAGGGCGCGCCGCCGCGCCGCCGCGTTCGCTCGGGGCCGGGCCAGCGTGCTCAATGGCTCACTCGCCAGGAAGAGCGCCAGGGACGCCACCGCAAAGAGGAGCATCACCACCGGCGGGTTCGTCGCCGCCGCCGGGGCACGCAGGGCACCGAGGATGCCGCCCAGCAGCAGCGGCACGAGCAGCATCGCGTATGCGCCGTGGTCGTTCGGTAGCGGCGGCGCGCCGATCCGTTGCCTCCGCAGCGGATCGGCGGCCTGTGCCTCCGCTTCCAGCTTTGCCATCGGTCCCTCGCTATCTCGTGTGTTCCGTCCGGCCTGGCGGCCCCCTGAGTCCGGCCCTATTTGGCCGGGGACTTCACCAGGATCAAGAGCATCACCACCGGAGTCTTTGCCACCAGGCTATGCGGCGTGCGGGCGGGCAGATAGATCCAGGTGCCGGGCCCACTCTCGTGCGTGTCGCCCGCGATGGTCAACGCCGCTTCCCCCTTAAGGATCTGAATGATGGCCGGGCTGGCGGCGGTATGCTCCGACAGATCCTGCCCGGTGTCGAAGCCGAAGAGGGTGACGTTCACCGCGCTGTTCTTGAGCAGAATCCGGCTCAGGATGCCATCCTTCGGGATTTCCAGTTCTTTTAACAGGTCATTGATATAGCTATAATCGGTGTCCATGTTTATTGCACTCCTATGATACGATAGGCAGGCGGGCGGATCAAGGCGCTATTCATCGCGCCCGCAGCGGGGACGATCCCCCCATCTTGACGGCAAAGCAGACGAGCGCCGCATCCCTTAGCGCTCCACCCCAGGCCGGGCGGGTAGCGGCACATCCCCTGCCGAGGGGGCCCGTCGGTGGCGGGCGGGGGCCTGGCCGTAGCTCGGCTGGGCGAGTGCCCGCCAGAGCGCCACGGCATAGACCGTCAGACCCACCACCTCAATCAGCCCGCTCAGGCCCATGGTGATGTAGAAGCCGCCGCCGACCACCTGGGCCAGGCTCTCGGAGACGACGCGGGTGGCATTGCCCAGGTTGATCAGGATGAACACCGCCCCGGCCAGGGCAGGCCGGCGGTTCATCGCCCCAATGAAGACCGGCACCAGCCGCATACTCATCCCCAGGATCATCATCGAGATAAAGCCCACGGTGAGCGCGTGATGGTAGGAGGCCACGAAGGCATGGGGCACCGGGTCGGCGGCCCAGGCGCGCAGGCTGTAGGCCAGGTTGAGCGCGGCAGCGACGAGCAGCCAGCCATAGGCCGTTCGCACGAAGCGCTCCGGCCAGGGGTTCCGCACCGCCAGTGGCGTGGTGCGGAGCGCGGCAGGGTTGAACACGCCGCTCCACCGGACAAACCCGGCCAGCGCCACTAGCTCGGCGGCGGCCCCCAGAGTGCCCAGCCCGTGACTGATCGCGCCTACCAGCCCGCTGTCCGCCGTGATCTCGATCAGCACTGCGGCGGTGTAGAGGGCCAGGATCGCCCGCATGACCCCGGCGGGCGGGGGGCGCAGGCCCAGCATATGGGGCACCGTCCGCAGGGTATAGCCGAGGATGGTTGTCACGATGGCCCCGTTCAGCACGAGCCGCAGATAGGGCGCATCGGCGGCGGCAGGAATGGCATCCTGGCCGTTCCAGGCCAGCGCAACCATCAGCCCCAGCGTGACCGCCTGCCCGATCCACAGCCAGGCGAAGCCCGTCGCCAGGTAGAGCGTGCCTGCGGGCGTACCCAGCCGGTCGCTGCCCTGGCGCAGCGTGTCAAACATGGCCCAGGTGAAGAGCGACATCCCGCCGAGGCCCAGCAGCGCCGAAAGCACCAGCCCGGCGGCTGCCGCCGGGTGTTGCGCGGCGAACGGCTGGGCCACAAAGCGCAGGGCCAGCGCGGCCCCGGTCAGCCCGAACGAGGGTAGCACCAGGCCGGGGCGGCGCAGCGGGCGGAGGAAGAAGCGCGGCACGGTATGATAGGCGATGCCCATGATGAACAGGCCTACCCAGCCGAACATCTGGGCGTAGGCGTGCGCCTGAATTAGCGGCACCCACACCGCGCTGAGGTCGGCCCCGAAGCCCATCACCGCCAGATTGATCGCGCCGAGCGTGCAGCCCACGGTCAGCACCGTCACCAGCGCCCCGCGCAGGAAGGGGCGGTAGAACTGGTTCTGCTGCCGTTCGCCGCCCCAGCCCGCCCCTGCGGTCGGCGTGTTCTTGGTTATCTCGTTGAGCGGAATCAGCGTCATGACCCTTATTCCCCGATCCGATATTAGTTAGCGACCGGCTCGACGCGGGGCCGGGCGGCGGTCGTCCGCCGGTGCGCGGCCACGGCCAGGCCGGTATTCGCCATAAACACCAGGAGGGCCACCACGGTCAACAGCCCGCCCCATTGCCGCCCCTCCGTCCAGTCAAGCAGATCGCTACCCACCCGGAGCACCAGGGCGGCGTGGAGCAAGCCCAGGTGGGCGTAGAACGCGGGCCGGAAGGGGACCGTCAGCCCGGTCACCGCAGGTAAGATCACCAGCGCGTGGGCAAAGATCATCGAGAAGACAAAGCCCAGGAAGAGGCTGTGCAGCAGGGCATCGTAGCGCGGCCCCGCCGTAACCGCGCCGAAGCTGAGCGCCAGCCCCCCCGCCACCAACAGCCAGGCATAGCCCGCCAGCAGGCTGACCGCCATGTAGCGTGTCACCCCATGCTGCCGGATCGTGCGGCGGGCGATGTCATAGCGGGCCAGCCAGAGGCCCAGCCCGGCGAGGCCCAGGCCCAGTAGCCGCACCCCGGCATCGTACCACAGCACCGAGAGGGCCAGGCCGCCGACAAACGGCACCAGCGCGGCTACGAACAGCGGCGTGCTGACCGATGAGCGCGGCAGCATCCGCGTCAACTCCAGCCGCTCGCCGGCGATGGTCAAGATCAGGAACCCGGCCCACCAGAGCGCGGTTTGATAGATCGGCAGCCAGCCCAGCCAGAGGACATTGCCCACCGCCCAGACCACCGCGCCTAGCGCCATCGTGCCGGTAAAGAGGGTGAACTGGACCCGCAGCACGGACCCATAGACCGCCACCAACGCCAGGCTGCCCAGCGTGAGCAACAGCGGCCCCACGGCCCAGAACGGCCAGTCCAGCCCCAGCGCGAGCAGCAGCGCGACGCCGCCCAGCGCGCTCAATGCGGGGGCGAGATAGGCCCAGGCGCGGCGCAGCGCCACGGCGCGCTCCAGGCCGATCAGCGTCCCCAGGAAGCCGCCGACCATCAACGGCCCGTGGGCACCCGGCAGCGTGGCGCTGATCGGCGGCAAGTCCCAGCCGAGGCGGACCAGCCCGGCCCACAGCGCCGCCAGCAGCAGCAGCCCGCTCACCGCCATCAGTGGGTAGCGCACCTGCGCCAGCGTCGCCGCCATCCCTCCCCTGGTGTCCATCGGCTAGTGTTCTCCCCCGGCGTCCGCCGGACCTTCGTGGAACAGGTCGGGCCGTGGTGGGCCGTCCACGATGAGCGCGCCGGAAAGGCCGCGCTCGACCCGCGACAGCGAGTGGTCCACCAGCATGTACATTCCCGGCACCTCCACCGTGAACTCGACCATCGTCGAGCCGCCCACCGGCACCAGCGTGCTTTGCACGTCGGTCAGCGGCGGGCTGGTCAGCGACCCCTGGTTGTACACCCGGTCGAAGATTTCGCCGATAACGTGGAAGGACGACGGGAAGTTGGGGCCGCCCACGCCGAAGAAGATCCGCACCGTCTCGCCCACCCTGGCCCGCAGCGGATGCTCCGTCTTCAGCGCGCCGACCGCGCCGTTAAAGACGAAGTATTCCGGCTGTTCGGCCAGCAACTTGCTCTCGCTCGGCAGCAGGTGACCCTGTGTGCCGAACGGCTGCTCGGTATAGATTTCATTCTGTGTCACATAGAACTCGCGGTCCACCCGCGGCAGCCCCCCTTCCGGCTCGACCAGGATGAGGCCGTACATGCCGCTGGCGATGTGCTGGGCGACCATCGGCGTGGCGCAGTGGTAGACATAGAGGCCGGGATGCAGCGCCTTAAAGGTGAAGCGTTTCTCCTGGCCGGGCGGCACCTGCATTACCGCCGCGCCGCCGTCCGGGCCGGTCACCGCGTGCAGGTCAATGGAATGGGTCATGTGGCTGTCGGCGCGGTTCTTCAGCGTCACCTCCACTGTATCGCCCACCCGCACGCGCAGGAACGGGCCGGGTACCTGCCCATTAAACGTCCAATAGGTGTACGTCGCCCCGTCGGCCAGGCGGCCCTCGCCCTCCACCGCCTCCAGGCTGATCCGCACCAGTTGCGGCGGGCGGGTGCCGAGCGGGGGCGGCAGATCGTCGGGGGCGCGGACGATGCTGACGCCGGTCGGCAGCGAGGCCGCGTCCGCCCCGACCACGAGCCGACCGGCCATCCCTGCCATGCGGTGGCCCGAGAGGGTGCAGTAGTAGGCAAAGGTACCCGGCTGCGTCGCCGTGAAGGCCACGGTGGTCCGTGTGCCCAGGCCGCGCACGCGGGCCGATTGCGCCTGCTGATCGGGGAAGGCGATATCGTGCTCCGACGGCTCCTCGTTGATCAGCGTGACTTCCACCCGGTCGCCCACACCCACGTGCAGCGCCGGGTTCAGCACCCCCTCGATGTCGCCGCCTACGCCGATAAAGGCCAGCCCGCCTGCGTGCGCCGCCGTCTTGAGGGTGAAAGCCACCGTCTGACCGGACGGTGGGGCGACCGCTGCCGGGGACGGGACGGCCATGCCGCCGTCCCCGGCAGGCATCTCATGCGCGGGAGCGTTCCCCGTCGTCACCATGTCGGCGCAGGCAGCGAGTAGCCCCAACCCCAGCAGCACCGGCAGCAGGACGAGCAGCCGGAGCAGCCGGGCGGCGGAGCGGGGGTGGCGGTTCAGCAGTCCGTGGTCCATGATCGGTGGTCAGCGTATCCTGGCTAGACGGCGGCTTCTTCGGTGCGGGCGATCCGCACCTGCCAGGTTTCGGGGCCTTTCTCCAGGTAGTCCCAGGTAAACAGGCCCGCGCGCTCGGCGCTGAACTGGTAAAAGAGCGGCTTCGGGTCGTGATCGTTGACCAGCACGAAGGCCGTGCCGGGCGGAAGGGCGTCGAAGATGGCGAAAATTTGCTCATGCCGCCCACGTGGCGGGATGGCGCGCACGTCCAGCACTTGATCCGGGACGTGCGCCGGGGTGGTTTCTCCCTCGATAGTGTTCATGATATTCCCGATCCTTTCTTGTAGTTGTGCAGGCCGCTTGCTTATCGGGGCAAAGCGGCGTCAGTTCCAGCCCAGCGCGTGCTTGGCGGCCCCCGACATCATCGCCGGGTCCCAGGGCGGCTGAAAGGTCAGGGTCACCTCGACCGCGGGCAGCTCCGGGACTGCGTCCCGCACCGCCCGCGCGATCTCGGTGTCGAAGTACGCAGAGAGCGGGCAGGCCGGGGTCGTCATGGTCATCTCGATCGCGGCCCCGTCCGCGTCCACCTGCACCGCGTAGACCAGCCCCAGATCGACGATGTTGATGCCCAGTTCGGGGTCGATCACGTCGTATAGCGCTTCGAGGACGCGGGCGTGCGACTCGTCGGGCATCTGGAGCAGGCCATCTACAGTCAGTGTGTTCGTAACTTTCACCGCGCGTTCTCCTGAGACTGGGCGGCTTGCGCCACTTCGCGCAAGAACCGTTGTGCATCAAGCCCATAGATGTGCGGCACCGCGGTGAGCCGTTCAAACCGCGCCATAAGGCAGCCGACACAGGCCAGCCGGTAGCGGATAAACACGGGCAGCGTGCTCGGCCACCGCTGTAACACCTCGGCCACCATGAGGTTCTCCAACCCCGGGTCATCCGTAGCGTCCAAGTCGGTAGCCGGTGTAGCTGGTTGTGATCGCATGACATGATTCCTCTTCACTCTGAAGCATACCACACCGCGCCGGGGCGTTGTGTGCGCGGGCGCACACAGCGGGGCTCGGGGGACACGCGGCGGGGCCTACTCCGCCGCGTCGGCGAGATCGAGGGGGCCGGGGGCCAGGTGGGGTGGTAAGTCCTCGGCGATGACGACCAGGGCATGGGGCTGCTTGATCAACACGCGCTTGCGCCCGGCTGCGATGATCCCGCGCTGATCCCACTCGCTGAAGATGCGGCTGACCGTGAAGCGCTTGGTGCCGGCCATCTCGGCGAGATCCTGGCGGGAGAAGGGCAGGGCGATGAGCACCCCATCCTCCACGCGGCGGCCCACCTGCCGGGCCAGGCGCAGCAGGGCGCGGGCCACCCGGCGCTCCACGCGCTCGGTCGCCAGCTCGCGGTAGCGGTCCTGGAACTCGTGCACCCGCGCGGCCAGCACGCCCACCGTGTTGATCGCCAGGCGGGGGAAGCGTTCCATCAAGGCCAGCATGGTCGGGCCATCCCACAGCAAGACCAGGGACGGCTCGGCGGCCTGGGCCGAGGCCGGGTAGCGCATGTTCCCCAGCGGCGCGACGGCCCCGAAGGTTTCGCCCGCGCCGACGACGCGCAGCAAGATCTGCTCGCCGTCGGGGTTGACCTGGGTCAGTTTGACGCTGCCCCGGACGAGCACATACAGCACGTGGGCCGGATCATCCTGGCGGAACAGGTAGGCCCCGGCCCGTACCGTGCGGCGGCGCGCGGCCCCGGCAATGGCGGCGAGGACCGGGGGATCGAGATCATGAAATAGCTCGGCGGCCCGCAGATAGGCGGCGTGGTCCACCGGCGCGGCAGATCGTGGTGCGTCCATACTTGCTATATTAGCTGATCGCGCCGCCGCGTGTCGAGGCCGGCGGTTCCCGCCGCCGGCAGAGTTAACGCGGGCGCTCACCCGGCAAGCTGTTCCATTAAGCCTATCTTTTGTGCAACCGGAGGCCGAGTCGCTACCGTCGCCCTCCCTCGGTATGATTGCCCGCCCGCCCCCGCACGATATGCTCGGCCAGCTCATCCACCGAACGCATCCCTGCTACCAGCCTGCGGCCCAGCTGCTCCGCGGTCAGCGGCGCAAGCGTCCGCAGCAGGGCGTCTTGATACATCTGCCAACTGTCCAAGACCCGCGCCTCGACTCGTCGCCCACTCGTCATGTTTGCACCTCCTGGATGATTATTTATTGTCACCTGCTGGGTACGCCGCTGGATGACTTCATCGGCTGGACAGCGCCGCTTGCCGCCTAGCCCGCGTCTGAATCTTTATCTGAAAGACTATAGCTTACAGAGGGTTAGAACACGAACGTCATCCCTGCGCCCTCGGCGTTCATCAGGAACGGCGGCACTTTCTCGACGACGATGCGCGCGTCGCGCAAGGTCTGTGGGTCAATGTCTTTGCTCTCGAGGGCCAGCTCGCAGAACACGACCTCACCGCCCTGGTCCAGGCTGGTGTCAAACAGCTGTACGGGGGTGGGCAACCCCTTCGGTGTGCCGCGCTTCTCCAATTCCCCCGTGACCAGCGCCGGCGCCCCGCCGGGGCAGAAGAACATATGCGCCTCGTAATCGAGGGCGATGCCCGACGAAGCGAAGATCAGTGAGGGCATGATGCCGCTCGGATCGGCGTGATTGCAGACCACGATCATCTTCTGAGCCATGGGCATCCTCCTAATTCTGCGCGCCGGCGGGTGCTACCTCCGGCAGCGGCTTCAGGGCGTAGATGTATAAAGCTCACGCTCGCCCCGCACGCGGATATCGGGAGCGGCCGCGTCGTACACAGCGGCCACGAATTCGTCTGCTGCATGAAGGGCACCCTGAAGTACGAAGTGGACGAGACCACCTAGCTACGCCGGCCAGGAGATATGCTGCTGTTTGAAGCCGCGCTGCCGCACGCCTGCCAGAACCCCGGCGATGAAGAGGCGCAGTTCCTGCTGGTGCTGCACACGCCCGACCGACCCGCGGATTCCGTGCGCTGGCACTTCATGGACCATCCGGCGGTCGAGCATATAGGCTAGCCCGTGCGCATGAAGAGAACAAGGGGAGCGGCGTGAACCTGGACATAACTTGGCACCCGCGCCTTAAAGTAACCAGTTGAACAAGTAGCCGGTGAGCATGATCGCCAGGGTCAGCACCGCGATGAATATCAAGATGAGGGGCAGCTTCAGCACCCGCCGCAAGATGATCATCTCCGGCAGGCTCAAGCCGACCACTGCCATCATGAAGGCCAGCACGGTCCCCAGCGCGGCGCCCTTTTCCATCAGCGCATGGACGACCGGAATGATCCCGGCGGCGTTGGAGTACAGCGGCACGCCCAGCAGCACCGCTGCGGGCACCGACCACCAG